>SVMW01000005.1 GCA_015067215.1 Oscillospiraceae bacterium
ATTGAAATTCTCAAAGCACAGGGTGAAGACGCATACGTTCTCGGCAGCGTAGTGGACGGCGAAGAAGGTGTAATCTTATGTTAAGAGTAGCAGCTTTTGTTTCCGGCGGCGGCACAAACCTGCAGGCAATTATTGATGCACAGAATTCCGGCATTATACGCGATGCAAAAGTGGAACTGGTAATAAGCAATGTTGCAGGTGCATACGCCCTTGAAAGAGCAGAAAAAGCAGGTATAAAAACTGCACTTATCCGCAAAAAGGATTTTGAAAACGCTGCACAGTGGGAAGAAGCCCTTGTAAAAGAACTTAAGGACAATAAAATTGACCTTGTTGTGCTTGCAGGCTTTCTTTCAATTCTGTCAGAAAACTTTATAAAACAGTTCCCGAACAAAATCATCAATGTTCATCCGTCACTTATTCCAAGCTTTTGCGGTGACGGCATGTACGGTCTTAAAGTACACGAAGCAGCCCTGGCAAAGGGTGTTAAGGTTACAGGTGCAACAGTGCACTATGTAAATGAAATTGTTGACGGCGGCGAAATCATTGCGCAGAAAGCTGTTGAAGTGCTGCGCGGTGATACACCGGAGGTACTGCAGAAGCGTGTTATGGAAAAGGCAGAATGGATTATCCTGCCAAGAGCAATCCAGACAATTGCGGAGGACGCAGCCCTTTCAGCAGCAGTTGAGGGTACAACCTGCATGAGAAGAAATCCTCATGCAACAGATGCATTACATTGATTTTAATTAAAATAATTTAACCGTTTTACATTTAAGAAAAGGATTTGATTATTATGAAAATAGCAGAATATTTGCAGAGCAAAGAATACCCGGGCAGAGGCATTATGGTTGGCAAAACAGCTACAGACATCGTGATGGCATATTTCATCATGGGCCGCAGCGTAAACAGCCAGAACAGAATTTTTGAAGAAACAGAAGACGGTATCCGCACAAAAGCTTTTGACGAAAGCAAAATGGTGGACCCAAGCCTTATCATCTATCACCCTGTAAGAAAAGTTGGCGATGTAACAGTTGTTACAAACGGTGACCAGACAGATACAATCCGTGATTTCATGGTTAAAGGCGACAGCTTTGAAAACGCTCTCAGAACAAGAGAATTTGAACCTGACGGTCCAAACTGGACACCAAGAATTTCTGCCGCAGTAAATGCAGACGGTTCCTTCAAAATGTCCATTCTCAAATCCGACAAAGGCAACGAAAACCAGTGTCTGAGATATTTCTACGAATATGCAGCACCAATTGAAGGCGAAGCAAGAATTATCCACACATACAACGATAACGGCAACCCAATTCCATCTTTTGAAGGCGAGCCAAAAACAGTAACAGGTTTTGAAGGCACAATTGACGAAGTTACAGATATGCTGTGGAACAGCCTTAACGAAACAAACAAGGTTAGCCTTTTTGTGCGTTTTGTAAACAGAACAACAGGCGAAACAACAACAAAAATTGTAAACAAAAACGTTTAATAATACATAAAGGAGTTTGCACAATGACAGAACTTGAACTTAAATATGGCTGTAACCCTAACCAGAAACCTTCCCGTATCTTTATGAAAGAAGGCGAACTTCCAATCGAAGTTCTCAACGGCAGACCGGGCTACATCAACTTTATGGACGCTCTCAACGGCTGGCAGCTTGTAAAAGAACTTAAAGCTGCAACAGGCCTGCCTGCAGCAACAAGCTTTAAACACGTTAGCCCTGCAGGTGCAGCTGTAGCTCAGCCACTTACAGATACACTCAAAAAAATCTACTTTGTAGAAGGTATGGAACTTACACCACTTGCTTCTGCTTATGCAAGAGCACGCGGCGCTGACAGAATGTCATCTTTTGGTGATTTTATTGCACTCAGCGATGTTTGTGATGCTGCAACAGCAAAAATCATTGCAAAAGAAGTTTCCGACGGCGTTATTGCTCCGGGCTACACAGATGAAGCTCTGGAAATCCTCAAAGGCAAACGCAAAGGCGGTTACAATGTAATCAAAATTGACGAAAATTACGTTCCTGCACCTGTAGAAACAAAAGATATTTTTGGTATCACATTTGAACAGGGCAGAAACGAACTTAAAATCGACAAAGAATACTTCAACAACATCGTTACAGAAAACAAAGAACTTACAGATGCTGCAAAACGTGACCTTGCTATCGCAATGATCACACTTAAATACACACAGTCCAACAGTGTTTGCTATGTAAAAGACGGTCAGGCAATCGGTATCGGCGCAGGCCAGCAGTCCCGCGTACACTGCACACGTCTTGCAGGCCAGAAAGCTGACAACTGGTGGATGCGCCAGCATGAAAAAGTGCTTAGCCTCCAGTTTGTTGAAGGCATCAGCCGTGCAAACCGCGACAACGCAATTGATGTTTACATCGGCGATGAATGTGACGACGTTCTCCGTGACGGCACATGGGAAACAATCTTTGCAGTAAAACCTGAAAGACTTACAGCAGAAGAAAAACGTGCATGGCTTGACCAGATGAGCGGCGTTGCACTTGGCTCTGACGCATTCTTCCCATTTGGTGACAACATTGAAAGAGCTAAAAAATCCGGTGTTCAGTACATTGCTGAACCAGGCGGATCCATCCGTGATGACCAGGTTATCGAAACATGCAACAAATATGATATGGTTATGAGCTTTACAGGCATCAGACTGTTCCACCATTAAGTCGCTTTGCTCCTCATAGGGGGCTTATCCCCCTTCATGACGCATTTTTTCTCGACAAAGCGAGAAAAAATTTGCTGTCACCCCCTTAGATGAAATCGGTATATGCCATACGGCATACCGATTGTATAAACTGTTAAAGTTACTGAATAACAACGGGCAGATAATATCCGCCCCTGTAACAAAAATTGTTACCATCCCACAAGGAGATAATAAATTATGAAAATTTTAGTTGTTGGCGGCGGCGGCAGAGAACACGCAACAGTAAAAAGCCTTGCAAAAGAAGGCCGCGAACTGTTCTGTGCCCCTGGCAATGCAGGCATTGCAAACCTTGCAACCTGTGTTGACATAAAAACAAACGATATTGACGGCATTGTAAAATTTGCTGTTGAAAACAAAATAGACCTTGCAGTAGTAAGTCAGGACGAACCGCTGGTGCTCGGCATGGTTGATGCTTTGCAGGCAGCAGGCATCCGTGCATTTGGTCCTAACAAGGCAGCTGCAATTATCGAAGGCAGCAAGGCTTTCTCTAAAGACCTTATGAAAAAATATGGTATTCCAACTGCTGCATACGAAAAATTTACAGAAGTTGAGCCTGCAATAGCTTATCTTGAAAAACAGAACAGCTATCCTGCAGTTATCAAGGCAAGCGGTCTTGCACTTGGCAAAGGCGTTATCATTGCCGAAAACTTTGAAGATGCAAAAGCAGCTGTTGTCGAAATGCTGGAAGGCGGCAAATTCGGCGAAAGCGGCAGCGAAATTGTTATCGAAGAATTCCTCACAGGTACAGAGGTTTCGGTGCTTGCATTTACAGACGGCAAATGCGTAAAACCAATGATTTCCTCCAAAGACCACAAACGCGCATTTGATGACGACAAAGGTCTCAACACAGGTGGCATGGGTGTTATTGCACCAAACCCTGTTTATACAAAAGAAGTTGAAAAAGTTGCTTTCGAAAAAATCTTTATCCCTACAATGAATGCTATGAACGCTGAAGGCAGAACCTTTAAAGGGGTATTGTATTTTGGCCTTATCGTAACAGAGCAGGGACCAAAGGTTATCGAATACAACTGCCGTCTGGGCGACCCTGAAGCACAGGTTTGTCTGTCATTGCTTGAAACAGACCTGCTTGAAATTATGAACGCTGTTATTGACGGCACACTGGAAAACGTTGAGTTCTCAAACAAAGAGGGCGGCGCAATCGTTGTTATGATGTGTTCCGGCGGATATCCTGAAGCTTATGCAAAGGGCAAGGAAATCACAGGCCTTAAAGCAGACGGACAGAATGACAGTTTCCACTACATCTTCCACTCCGGCACAGCTTTTAAAGATGGCAAATATGTATCAAACGGCGGCCGTGTGCTTGGCTTTGTATGCCTTGGTGACGATGTAAAAGACGCACAGGACAAGGTTTATGCAAACATTGATAAGGTAAGCTTTGAAAACAGCTTCTACAGACATGATATAGGAGGTAAAAGATAATGGTATATCGTGTTTATGTTTCAAAAAAAGAAGGCTACAACAACGAAGATAAAGGCGTTCTTGCTGATCTTCGCAACAACCTTGGTATCACAAGTGTAAAAAAGGTAAAAATCTTTAACAGATATGATGTGGAAAACATTGAAAAAGATGTTTTTGACAGCGCAGTTAAAAGCATTTTCTCCGAAATGCAGGTTGACGATACTTTCGATAAAATCAAACTTACAGACAGAACTTTTGCGGTAGAACTTCTCCCAGGTCAGTTTGACCAGCGTGCAGACTCTGCTCAGCAGTGTGTTCAGTTTGTAACAGCAGGTATGCGCCCTACAGTTAAATATGCTAAAGTTTACAAGCTGACAGGTGATATTTCTGCCGAAGAATTTGAAAGAATCAAAAAATACCTTGTTAACCCAGTGGAAAGCCGTGAAGCTTCCATGGAAAAACCAAAAACACTTAAAGAAGTATATCCTGTGCCTGAAAAAACACCTGTTTTTGAAGGCTTTATCGATATGACAGCAGCTGATTTTGAAGGCTTTGTAAAAGAAAACGGTCTTGCAATGGATGCAGACGACCTCCGTTTCTGTCACGAATATTTCAAAAATACAGAAAAGAGAAACCCAACACTGACAGAAATCAAGATGATTGATACATACTGGTCAGACCACTGCCGTCATACAACATTTATGACACAGCTTAATGATATCGTTATTGAAGACGAAAATATCAAGGCAAGCTGGGATAAATATCTTGAAATCAAAAACGAACTTTATCCTGCAGGCAACCGCCCTGTAACACTGATGGATCTCGCAACAATCGGTGCAAAATATTTAAAACGCACAGGCAAACTTAAAAGCCTTGACGAAAGTGAAGAAATTAATGCCTGCAGTGTAAAAATTGATGTTACAATTGATGACCGCAAGGAAAAATGGCTGCTGATGTTCAAAAATGAAACTCACAACCATCCAACAGAAATCGAACCATTCGGCGGTGCAGCAACCTGTCTTGGCGGTGCTATCCGTGACCCGCTCTCCGGCAGAAGCTATGTATATCAGGCAATGAGATTTACAGGTGCAGGTGACCCTACAGTGCCTGTAAGTGCAACAATTGAAGGCAAACTGCCACAGATTAAAATCTGTCAGACAGCTGCAAGCGGCTATGCATCCTACGGCAACCAGATTGGTCTTGCTGCAGGTCATATTGAAGAATGCTACCACCCTGGCTTTGTTGCAAAACGTATGGAAGTTGGTGCTGTTGTAGGTGCTGCTCCTGCTAAAAATGTTGTTCGTAAGGAACCTGCAAACACAGACGTAGTTATTCTTCTTGGCGGCGCAACAGGCCGTGACGGCTGCGGCGGTGCAACAGGCTCCTCCAAAGCACACGATGTTTCTTCCCTTACCGAATGCGGTGCTGAAGTTCAGAAAGGCAACGCACCTGAAGAAAGAAAAATCCAGAGACTGTTCCGTGACGGTACAGTGACAAGAATGATCAAACGCTGCAACGACTTTGGTGCAGGCGGTGTTTCTGTTGCTATCGGTGAACTTGCAGACAGCCTGCTTATCAACCTTGACAAGGTGCCTAAGAAATACGAAGGTCTTACAGCAACAGAACTTGCAATCAGCGAAAGCCAGGAACGTATGGCTTGTGTAGTTGCTGCAAAAGACGCTAAAAAGTTTATTAAAGCGGCAGAAAAAGAAAATCTCTCTGCAGTTATCGTTGCGGAAGTTACAGATACAAACCGTCTGCAGATGCTCAGCGAAGGCGAAATGATAGTTGACCTTGACCGCAACTTCCTTAACAGTGCAGGTGCAACAAAATATGCACAGGCAGCAATCACAAAACAGGGCCTTGTTGAAGAACCTGTTACAGAAGATGTATATGAAAAATGGGAAAAAATGGTAAGCGACCTCAACGTTTGTTCCCAGCGCGGTCTTGTGGAACGCTTTGACTCCACAGTTGGCGGCGGTACAGTGCTTATGCCATTCGGCGGTGCACGTCAGCTTACACCTGCACAGGCAATGGCAGCACTTATCAACAGTCCAAAAGGCGAAGTGCACACAGCTTCCATTCTGGCACACGGTTTTGACCCATACCTTGCAACACAGAGCCCATACTATTCTGCATACTATGCAGTAATCCACTCTGCAGCAAAACTTGTTGCAGCAGGCGGCGATATCGGCAAAGCATGGATGAGTTTCCAGGAATACTTTGAAAAACTGCGTAAGGAACCTGTACGCTGGGGCAAACCTCTGGCAGCGCTCCTCGGCGGTCTTGAAGCACAGCTTGCCCTTGGCATTGGTGCAATCGGCGGTAAGGACAGTATGTCCGGTTCCTTTGAATCCATAGATGTTCCGCCATCACTTATCAGCTTTGCCTGCGGTGTAGCAGAGGCAGAAAACATTATTTCTCCAGAGTTTAAATGTGTTGGCACATCCCTTTACCTTGTAGAACCTGAAAAGGATGCAAATGGCCTTTACAACCCTGAAAGCCTTGTAAAAACATATAAAGCACTGCAGAAAGCAATCAAAGACAAGAGAGTTATCTCTGCATGGGCAGTTGGTTTTGGCGGTATTGCAGAAGCAGTAACAAAAATGAGCTTTGGTAATGCAATCGGTGCAAAACTTGATTCCAGACTTACAGCAGAAGAACTGTTCAGCAAAAAATACGGTGCATTTGTGGTGGAAACAGACGGTCTGCTCCGTTTTGGCAGAAAAATCGGTACTACAATTGATAAGTATGTAATCGTATACAACCGCAGACATATCAAGCTTGACAAGCTGGAAAAAGCATGGGAAGCAAAACTTGAAGGCGTTTACCCAAGCAATACAGCTTTGCAGCCGGCAAAAGCAGTGGAAAACATCTGCTATGACTTTAAAGGCACAAGACCAAGCCCACTTATCAAAGTGGCTTCTCCAAAGGTTCTTATCCCTGTATTCCCGGGCACAAACTGCGAATTTGACGTGGCAAGAGCATTTGACCGTGCAGGTGCAGACACAGAAATTTTTGTTGTTCGCAACAGAAAACCTGAAGAAGTTATGGAATCTGCAAAAGAACTTGCAAAACTTATCAAAACTGCAAACATCCTTGCAATTCCAGGCGGTTTCAGTGGCGGTGACGAACCTGACGGCAGTGCTAAATTTATCGTTTCACTGTTCCGCAACCCACTTGTACAGGAACAGGTGCACGAACTGCTTAATAACCGTGACGGTCTTATGACAGGTATCTGCAATGGTTTCCAGGCAATTGTAAAACTTGGCCTTGTACCATATGGTAAAATTGTTGAACCAAGTGCTGATATCCCAACACTTACATTCAACTCCATTGCAAGACATCAGTCCCGCCTTACACACACACGCGTGGCATCCAATAAATCTCCTTGGCTTATGTACCACGAAGTTGGCGACTGTGTGACAGCAGCAACAAGCCACGGTGAAGGCAGATTTATTGCTCCAAAAGAAGTTGTTGACCAGCTTATTGCAAACGGTCAGGTTGCAACACAGTATGTTGATTTGAGCGGCAACGCAACAAGTGACATTATGTTCAACCCTAACAACTCTGTAATGGCTATTGAAGGTATCACAAGCCCTGACGGACGTGTATTCGGCAAAATGCTCCACGACGAACGCTGGTGCGACCGCAACTACAAGAATGTTCCAAACAGCCGTGGTCTGGAAATGTTCCGCGGTGCAGTGGATTACTTCAAAAAATAATCAGAGCAATCTGCTGACCTGACTAAACATAAAAAAGCCCCTTCACAGAAAACTGTGAAGGGGCTTTTGTGCGTAGAAAAATACCGTTGGTTTACCTGATGGTGTTTTTGTTTAAGATTTTGACCATTTGTTCTGTGTGGTGAAACTTACAATATAGAGCACACATTCCACAAGGATTTTTGCAAGGAATGCAGGAACGTGCAGGAAATCCACCAGCAGAGCCATAAGTGCCATGTTTGCAACCAGAATAAATACAGCAAGCTTGTAGTAGTTTATAATATTGTATTTTTCGCTGCTGCTTTTGAAAACAAGTTTTTTGTTGAGGGTGAAGTTGAACAGACTGCTTGCAACCCTTGCGGCAACAGTTGAAACAGCTGTGTTGCCGAGTAGAACATAGTAAAGCAGATTAAACAGCAGATAGTCAATAACAAAGCTTGCCACCGAAACCATCATAAAGGAAGGCAGGTTGGAGAAAAGAACGGAATAAATTTTAAGTCCGTCTTTTACAGGGTTAAAGTGGGACCCGCTGTTGTTGTCTATGTATATGGTTTTTATAGGTTCTTCAATTATGCTGCTGAACAGTTTGCCTGAATAGATAAGCATTTCCATTTCGTACTCGTATCTGTCGCCCTTAAGCTGCAGCAGCTCTCTGCTGAGAGGAATACCTCTGAGACCTGTTCTGTGTATCCTGCAGGTCAATGGAATACATTATTTTGAACAGTTTGCGTGTAATGCTGTTGCCTGTCTTTGATTTAGGAGGCATCTGTGCAACATCGCGCATACCCATAATAAGACTTTCAGGGTTGGCGTTGAGTTTTTCTATAATGTTGCAGATGTCCTCAGGGCTGTGCTGCCCGTCGCTGTCAGCAGTAACAGCGGCATCATAGCCATTTTCAAGCATATATGCAAAGCCTGTCTTAAGGGCGGCACCTTTGCCTTTGTTTATTTCGTGGTGAAGCACAGTGCAGTTTAAACTGTCAAATATACCGGTGTTTTCTGTGCTGCCGTCATCAACCACAATAATATCAAGCTGATTGGAAACAAGTTTTTCTATAAGGGCTGTCAGCTTTTCGTCAGGCTGATAGCTTGGGATCAATACTCCGATTTTCATATTTTTTCTCTCTGATTTTATTGGTTGTATAGTTTATTGTAAAAGTTCAACAACGGTAAGATTCCCGTTGGTTTTGTCTACTTTATAAAGCCCTTCGGTTATTATATCTGTACAGAACAGTTCCCTGTAATCTTCCACAAATTCAGGCAGTGCCTTGTGGAGAAATACATAGTCGCAGTTTTCTTTAAGATGCTGGCGTATTTCCTGTACGGTGTAAGGCAGCGGCCCTGCGGAATCTTCATAATACATTTCTCCGTCAGGGGAGAAGTTGTAAGGATAAAGAATTGAAACCGGTGTAAAGGCATACTGTGCATGAAGGCGGACAAGGTCTGCGGAACCGGGGGCCATATACAGCATTGTGCTGTCTGCAGGGCAATGTTTTGCAACAAGCTGGTTTTCCCAGTCGTAAATACCGCGGAAACTGTTTGCCCAGCCATTCATTTCGTTGTAATATGCAGCGTTATCCATAACGGCGGCAGGGCTTATGGCAATGCACAGGGCAACTACGGCAGGGACTGCCGCTTTAAAGCCTGATTTTGCAAGAAAATCATAAAGGAAGTATGCCATCACTATGGCTGCGCCTGCAGCAATGGTTGTAAGGTATCTGCCGAAGGAAGCAAGGGACACTGCTTCGTACTGTGTAAAAGAGAACAGGTAGGAGAACAGCAGCCCGAAAGTGTATATAACCGATACGGTAAGCAATGTAACAGCTGCACCGAAAGAGGTTTTGTATCTGTCCTTTGCAGAAAGATAAACTGCTGTCAGAACAACAAAAGGAACAATAATTATAAGTAAAGGAGTTATGTTTATATGCAGTGAAAACACGCTGCTGCCGGTCAGGGCATCTGCAAAATTTGCAAGAGTCTGCTGACGATACTGCGGTGCTGTGCCGTTAAACAGAGCCATAACAGAATCAAAGGTTACTGAGTTGAACTGGAATTTTTCTTCCAGATGATGCAGTTTAACAAAAGCCGACCAGGAAAATTTTGAGGCAAGCAAAGCTGCAAAAGGCAGCAAAAGCTGTTTTATAGCCGGTATAACAGGCTGATTTTCCCTGTGTGCAGACACAAACTGATACACAGCAAATATTATTGCAGAGCCTATGGCAAGGCCGAAGCCGGAGGCTTTAACAAGGGTTATAACCGCAAGGGCAAGTGAAAGTGAAACTGTGCTGAATATATCTTTTTCCGTGTCAAAGAATGTAATTATTATATAACCCCATATTACACCGACAAGCATATCCACATATGTGGAACGGAACACGCCGTTGTTTATGTAAAACATCAGTGAAAGGGAAAGCACAGTGCCTGCGCAAAGACCAAAAATGTTTCTGGCTTTTCTGAATGCAGGAAGAATAAAAGCAACAAGAAAAACGTTGGTTGCAAGAATCATGCGGCTTTCGTTGTAGCTGCGGCATATTTTAAGGAAAAAATATTCAAACAGACCCTGTGCAGGAGGATAGGTAAGAAAGGTTGCGGTGGTAGGTGCAAGATTGCCGAAATTGTTGTATAAAAACATGTTTTTTACAACAAGTGCCCAATGGCTGAATTCGTCATATTCATAAATCATACTGCCGCGGCCTATGTACCAGAAATATGCAAAAACAGCTGCAAATACAAACATACCGCCAATGTTTGCAGGGGAAAGATTGAGTTTTCCTCTGCGGACGATAACTATGGCAGCAAAAGAGGCAAATGGCAGCGCCATAAGCAAATATGCGGCAATGTTCATTGCACCTGCAAAACCTGATATGTACAGCACAAGCACAATTATGCTTACAGCACAGGGCAATCCTTCCAGAAAAGACTTTTTAAAAAGTTCTGAAACTGAAAAGGAAAGCAGAAATATTATTGAAAAGGTAAGAACAATACTCATTTCAAACCTCATTGAATTTTATATGCATAAAATGATATATAAATGGGGGACAGGTTAAAATGTTTTACCTGAAACGACAGACTGACATTATAAGAACAAATTCAGCTGTCAAAAATTGTCTTGACAGCTGAAAGAATCGGACTTAATGATGATACATTATTTTTAAAGGCTATTTAACCTTGAACAATGACTGTCTTGCCCCGTGGTTTGCTTCACGGTTATGTAATGTGTCGTCAACAGCATCCATACGCAGACCTGCGTCGATAAAGTCGCAGTATTTGCAGAAACTGTGGTTGCTGCGGGTGTCTCTGATAGCATGGCGCAGTGCACGGTATTCTTCGCTGTTCCATGCATCGCGGAATGATGTTTTGGTAAGATCTCCCAGAGTGGTTGATTCAAAGTTGTCACAGCAACAAATGCCCATTCTGCCGTCAGGGAAAATAAACACGTCTGTGTATGGCATAAGGCAGGTTTCTTTAATTACTTTTTTAGCACTCTTTTTGTTAGGTGCACTGCCTGCACGGTTGGAAAGCACCGCTTTTGCATAACGCATCTGAACAAGAAGTTCCACGTTTGCAAATTCGTCTTCGTGTGCTTTTGCGTATTCGTATATTTCCTTTACATTAGGGTGCAGTTTCATATCATCGCAGTAGTTGTTGATGATAAACTGGTTGATGTAAGGAATAATTTCCTTTACCTTTTCAAGTGTCAGCACAATGCCGTTGCTGGACAGGAAGATAAAGCAGTCCGGCAGTTTTTCACGGCAGTATTTGTGAAATTCCACAATGCGGTTGTCAAGGAAAGGTTCGTTGTTGCCGTAAAGGGTAAGATGTCCTTTGTAGCCCATTTCTGCAAGCTGGTCAATTATGCTGTAAAACAGCTCGCTGTCCATTTTCTGATAAGGGCGTTTTTCTGCATTTTTGTTTGCGGAACAGAAAGAGCAAGTTCCGTTGCAGCGGTTTATTGTCTCGAGGTTTACAACCAACGGCATAGGTGGCTGTTCGTCTCTCATAAAATAATCTATATATTCTTTCTGCAGTTTGTTTCTGCCGGTACGCTGTAATTTAAGGTAAGCGTCTGATGCAAGCATAGGGAAATATTTCTGCAGGTTCCAACCAATAATGCCACCGAAGTTATGATATCTAACTGACATATTGTCCTCCTGAAATTTCGTTTTAAATAATTATACCATCTTATTCAGTTTGTGACAATAGTTTACATTATCCATTGTTTTACGCACAGACAGTAAGTTTTCCGTGATAAAGTGAAAGATGTATACTGTGTTTGCATATGTTTCAGAAGCGGAGGAGGGAATAAAGGAAATGACTGCACAGACTGTCTCGCAGAAATAGAGATAATTGATGTTATAAGCCAAACATACTGTTGATTTGAGGCGAAAATGATGTATAATATAATTGTGGTAATCTGTAAAAAAATTAATATCTTTTTTAAAATAGATTACTGTACTTGTAATAAAACAGCAAAGGGGAATAGGATGAAAAAAACAGACCTGAAAAATCAGCTGACACAAAATGTCAGTTACTATTCCTTGTTTATTATCATAGAGTCCTGCATAGCAATATGGTTTGTAATGTTCAACCTTGCAAACAACGGTGTACCGCTGAATACACTTATGCTTGACCCTCCTGCCCAGCTTAACGACTATTTTATGCATTTCGGCTATGCATCGGCACCATTGGGGTCCAACATATATGAAATTTCCAACAATACAGTGTTTCCACCGTTTTCCTACCTTATGTACGGCATTCTGGCAAGAATGACAGGTTATACTGCTGAAGACCCTGCAAATATACGTTCCCATTATAGAGTGGGCAACAACCTTACAATTTATTTTATATTTACAATAATCTGCATATTCCTTATGGCTTATGCAATCAGCCTGTATATAAAGAAAAAAGGTTTTGTAAGTCAGGTGGTTTTTCCATGTGTGCTTATAGTTTCCTACCCGTTTGCTTTTTCCACCATTCAGCGGGGTAACTCGGTGCTTGTGGTGGCGGTTCTGTTAAGTATTGCTCTTGTGTGGCGCAATGATGAATCGAAACTGAAACGGGAACTGGCTATGGTGCTTATAGCGGTCTGTGCAGGTTTGAAAATTTATCCTGCGCTGTTCGGACTGCTGTATATAAAGGAAAAAAGAATACCGGAAGCAATAAGACTGGTGTTTTATGGTGCGTTTGTGTTCTTTGCTCCGTTTGTGTTCTGGGGCGGTATAGACGGTTTTAAAATGTTTTTAAGCAGAGCGTTTACATTGAACACGGAAGTTCACCGCTGCACCTTCAGTGGGGTGTTCAATGCTGCGGTGGAAAAACTTGGGGGAACAGTAAACCCTGCAGTTACAAACATTGTCCTGCAGGCGTTCCTTGTTTTGTCGGTTGCAGCATTTTTCGTATGCAAGGAAAAATGGGGAGGCGTGCTGCTGCTTGCAAGCCTTATGGCGGTTTATGTTTCTTCAGGCTGGATGTATACCTGCATATACATTCTGCCGGCATTGCTTATGTTCTTTGCCGAAACCAGCGGCAGGGAAGAAAAAAGCCTTGTTGACAGACTGACGGATATACTGGTGTTTGTTCTGTTTATTGTGGTGTTTTCCATACCATACAAGCTGGATTATATGTTTATATATGACACAATTGTTTTTATTGACTGCATCTATATTGTAAAGTCAATAACAATGTTTGTTTATAGTTTTTTTCAGAAAAATAAAGCTTGATTTACTTCTGATGATGTTACAAAAATAGGAAGAGAGGAAAACAGGGAAACCTGTTGAGAAAAAGTATGAAAAAAGTTTTGATTATAGGGGCAGGCCCTGCAGGGCTTACTGCGGCATACGAACTGCTTGACAAATCTGATGAATTTGAAGTTGTTGTGTTTGAAGAAAGCGAACATTTTGGCGGTATTTCAAAAACAGTCAACTACAAAGGCAACCGTATGGATATGGGCGGTCACCGTTTCTTCTCAAAAGTGCCGGAAGTAAATGAATGGTGGGAAAAAATGCTGCCTACACAGGGCAGCCTGCCATATGATGATATTATTCTTAACAGAGTTTCCAATGTTTCTGAAGGCGGCCCTGACCCTGAAAAAACAGACAGAGTAATGCTGAGAAGAAACCGTCTGTCAAGAATTTTCTTCAACAATAAATTCTTTGATTACCCAATCTCTTTCAAACCTGAAACTTTTATCAATATGGGTCTTGGCACAACTATGGTTGTGGGTTTCAGCTATCTCAAGACAATATTCTTTAAAAGAGAAGAAAAATCTCTTGAAGATTTCTACATAAACCGTTTTGGCAAAAAACTGTACTCCATGTTTTTTGAAAATTACACAGAAAACCTGTGGGGCCGTCACCCAAGCGAAATTTCTCCTGAATGGGGTGCACAGAGGGTTAAGGGCCTTTCCATAATGGCAATTCTCAAGGACATTTTTGGCAAGATGTTCAAAAAGAAAAACCGTAAAGTTGAAACTTCTCTGATTGAAGAATTTGCATACCCTAAACTTGGCCCGGGCCAGCTGTGGGATGTTACTGCTGCAGAATTTGAAAAAATGGGCGGCAAAATTATTAAAAATGCAAAGGTTGTAAACCTTATCAAGGACGAAAACAACAACCTTACAGGTATTGTATACGAAAAAGACGGCGAAAATGTAACAGTATGCGGCGATTATGTTATCTCCTCCATGCCTGTTAAAGACCTTGTTGAAGGCATGAACGATGTACCTGAAAACTGTGTGGAAATTGCAAAAGGTCTGCCATACCGCGATTATATGACTGTTGGTGTGCTTGTGCCTAAACTCAACCTTGAAAACAAGACAAAAATTAAAACAATCGGCAATATTGTTCCTGACAACTGGGTTTATGTGCACGAAAGAAAGGTAAAAATGGGGCGTTTCCAGATTTACAATAACTGGTCACCATATATGGTTAAAGACATTCACAACAATGTATGGGTTGGTCTTGAATATTTCTGTAACGAAGGTGACAGCCTGTGGTCAATGACAGATGATGAATTTGCAGCACTGGGCGTGAAGGAAATGGTTACACTTGGCCTCATCAGCGACACAGAATGTGTAATGGATTTCCATGTTGAAAGAGTTAAAAAAGCATATCCTGCTTATTTTGATACATATGACCGCATTGATGAGCTGAGAGAATACCTGGATACAATTCCAAACCTGTTCTGTGTAGGCCGCAACGGTCAGCACCGTTACAACAATATCGACCACAGTATGTGTACATCCTTTGAAGCTGTAAAGAACATCATTTCAGGCGAAACAAGAAAAGACAATCTCTGGAATGTAAACACAGAAAAGGAATATCACGAAACATCAAACAAATAATATGCAAAAAATTATCCCACCTGATGGAAATCAGGTGGGATTTTTGTTGTGATTAAATTGTACCGCTTGGATTATCCGATAATATCAAGCAGATTTTTTGCAACATTTTCAGGGATATTGCCGCTGTAAATTTCACTTACCTTGTCCCAGCTTACAGTCTGTGAAAGGTTGTTTTTTATAAAACTGTAAAGTTTTTCAGCAGTGGCATCACTGCTTTCTTCAAAGCAGAACGCCAGCGGGTATTTCTCCATATATTCAAGACAGGAACAGTCGCTTACAAGCTGTTGGTGAATTATCGGTTTGCCTGTTGCAAAATATTCAAAAATTTTGCTTGGAACCTGCAGCTTAAAGGTGTTGCCCATGTTGAGCAGGAAATCTGCTTTGTCAAGTACTGAAGGCACCAGAGAGGCGTTGATGGAAGGAAAAATTCTGATATTGTCGGGGTAAAGTGCTGCAAAACTGTCCAGTGTTGCACTGGTGTGGGGACCTATAAAGGTTGCAACAATGTTTTTGTCCTTTTCCAGAATTTTGCCCAGACATTCAAGGAAGCATTTAGGACTGCGGTAGTTGTCATGGGTTGAACCGCAGAACACTATGTTTGTTTTTTCACTGTCAAAGGGCACCGGCAGGCTGCTGTGTGCGGCATCACCTTTTACAAGGGTAGGAAAAGGCGAAACAAAAATTTTATCGCAGAATTTTTTGTAATCATCGTGACAGGAGTATACACGTTTTAAGATATCGGTTGTGAAAATGCCGTCTGCTTTTGCGAAAAATTCAATTTCGTTATATTCGGGCGGAATTGTCTCGTGCAGACCATAGGGGTCCAGCTGATAGATGTATTTTTTACACTGTGCCTTGGTGCCAAACACGCTGACAACCGAAATAAACGGGAATGTCATGGCAACAGCGGCATCAACAGCATTTGCCTTACAGTAATCATCCACTGCCTTTATGGCGTAATTTTCAGGTATATCGTACTTATAAAGTTTTGAATAGCTGTATTTTATAACTGCTGCAGAAAAGGGGTGCATAAGCATAAAACGCATAACAGCAGCACCTCTTGGCATATCCGGATGGCTTTGAACATACTGTTCAAGGCGGTCACGGTGACGGTGCACAAAAGGCGGCGGGGTTATAAGTGCAATTTTATAATTTCCGTCTTCAGCTGTTTTTACAACGGTGCCTTGCGGGGCTGTGTTGACATGGATTGCAGCAAGGGTTACATTGTGCCCCTGCTTTGCAACCTCTCTGCACAGCCTTTTTGCAATGTTCACATTGGCATCGGTTGTTTTTCTGTCGTCTATATAACCACAAAAAATTAAAATATTCATAAAAATACCTTTGAGTAACAGGTGGGTAAAACCACAGCCTGAAAATTTATATTTTAAATCATATCCCAGGTGAGAATGGTGTCTTCAGCAAGGTCTGTAAGAACTTTTCTGCCAATAACAATATCGATGTATCTTGGGTTGATGCCTGTGCCGGGACGTTTTGGCATAAGGTCTTTTTCGGTGATAACTTCGCCAGCTTTCATATCTCTTGTAAGCACAAGTGAGCGGCGTGCTTCTCTTCTTGGTGTCATTTCGCAAGGGAAAACAGTTTTTTCGCTGCTGCCCAAAGCTGCCATAAGCACATTGACATTGTCGCAGAATTTGCGGAAGTCGGCAGGGTCACCGGCATGGTAGTGGTCGTTGCCTGTAAGGTTTTTGTTGAGGGTAAAGTGTTTTTCGATAACATCTGCACCAAGCATCCATGCTGCTGTAAGAATTGCCATATTGTCATCAGGCATTGTGTGGTCAGAATAGCCTATCTGAATGTCAGGGAACACCTTTTTAAGTGTTTCAATTACACGCAGGTTTGCATTTTCGTTGATTGTAGGATAGGACAGAACACAGTGAAGCACACAGATGTTGTTGTTGCCTTCGCTTTTGATAAGGCGCACAGCTTCTTCAACTTCAGAAAGGTAAGCTGCACCTGCAGAGATATAGATTGGTTTGCCTTTTTTTGCAATGTGGCGGATAAAAGGTGTGTTGGAAAGGTCGGAAGAAGAAATTTTGTAGATATCCACCATGCTGTCAAGATAGTCAGCGGAATCGTAGTCGAAAGGTGTGGACATAAAATCTATGCCGATTTCTTTGCAGTAGTCACAGAGTTCCTGATAATCTTCCTTGTTGAAATGATCATGTTTTAAAAACAGAGCGTGCTGTGTTGGTGTTGGTTCCTTGGTTGTGTCCCAGTAAGCAGGTGAGTTTTTGGAAACAATAGTGTTTGCTTTGTAGGACTGGAATTTTGCTGCGTCACAGCCCGATTCCTTTGCTGCTTTAACGTACATTTTAGCAGCTTCCATTGGGCTGATGCCAAGTTCTTTGGCTGTATCGTAAAAGTTTACGCCGATTTCGGCAATAAGATATGGTTTTTTCATATTGAAATCCTTTCTTTGTAACTTTGTTGACAGGGATGTTGTATTATAAACAGGTTAATTATTTATTACACCTTTTGATTTAAGATAACTGTGCCACAATGAAATGGTGTTTTTTATGCCGATAATGCGGAACATAAGGCAGATTATGCCGCTTGCACCCTTTGGCAAAGGCAGTTTTTTAATTTTGCTGCCTGCAAGTTTTTCCACCATTTCAGCGGTGCGGAGAATTTCTTCCCTGCTTTTGCCGCTTTCGATAAGGTCAAAAAGGAAATTGCGGTAAAGGGAGTAAATCTCGGTTTTTTTGCTTTCGGCAAGAGCACGATATTTGTCGGAAAGATTCCAGAATTCAAGGTTGTTGTAGAAATCGTCATAATGACAGATAATGCTCTTTATTGTCTTGTATGAGAAAACTGTGGAGATGGAGCCTTCCCTTGGCAGATAATACACAAAAGCGGAAACAGGCAGAATTGAAACTGTTTTTGCCTTTCGCAAAAGACGGAAAGCAAAATCGGCGTCTTCTCTGGCATAATAAACTGCCTGATAGGTGATGCCGTTGCGGGATATGAATTCATTTTTAATGAATTTTGAGGAAGCTTCTGCCCTTACTTTGTTGTCAACCCACATCTGAATAGCGTATTCATCGTTTGTCAGCGGAGGATTGGCATATTCTGCAGGGGTAAAAGGTGCCTGAGGCATCCAGTCGTAAACGGTTCTGTTGCCTTTGAAGGTGTGGTCTTTGGTAAGTCCCATCTGAAGAATGTCAGGGTAATTATCTTCCACAATTTTAGCATATGCCTGCGGCAGCACGTTTTCGCACATTGTGTCATCACTGTCGATAAGATAGATGTATTTGCCCTGTGCGGCTTTTAAAAGTGCATTTCTTGCGCTGGACGGACCGTCGTTTTCGCGTGTAATAACGGATATGCGGCTGTCCTTTGCAGCATAGGCGTTGAGAATGTCAACACTGTTGTCGGTGCTGCCGTCATCGACACAGATAAGTTCAAAGTCGTCAAAATTCTGTGCCAGAATGCTGTCAATGCAGTCACCTACCCACTTTGCTGTGTTGTAGACAGGTATGCCTATTGAAAAGAAAGGTTGTTTGTTCATAAAAATCTCCGTAATGAAGGATTATTTACAGCAGGATATAAATTTGCTGCTCATAGTGCAGCAGTCATGGTGCTGAAATGGGTTTTATATAACACCTTTAAGTTTAAGATAATGGTAAAGCAGAACTGATGTTCGCTGCATTCCGATTATTCTGAAAAGCATGTGGAACACACCGTTTACACCTTTTTCGGCAGGTAACTGTTTAATCTGCCTGCCAAACAGTTCTTCAATTATTCCAACGGCTTCAAGGGCTTCATCCTTTGAAAGTTCCCTGAAAACGGTAAGCGGATAATCGCGGTACTGTCTGTAAAATTCAGTTTCCCTGTCCTTTACTTTGTCCCGGATATTGTCGGAAAGTGCCCAGAACTGAATGTTGTAATAGAAGTTTTTCCACTGTGTAAGCATGCTGCGGAAATATTTTGCACTCCACTTTGCAGAGGCAGAACCTTCCCTTGGCAGATAGTAGATAAAGGACTGAATGTCAGTGTAAACTATGCTGTCAATTTTGCGGTACAGCTGAAATGAAAAATCGCTGTCTTCAAAAGCAGTATATTCGTGACTGAATGTCACACCGCTGCGGTGCAGAAATTCTCTGCGGATAAATTTTGTGGCACTGAAGATGGAAAAACCGCGGTTGAGCCACATCATAACCACGCGCTCGTCTTTGGTGAGGGATTCATCAAAACATTCATCCCCCGGGTATGTCCAGCTGTACGGGAAAAATTCTCCGTTGGTTTTGCGGGCACAGCAGGTGTGCAGCACATCAGGAAAGTTGTTTTTGCACAAAATGTCGTATACCTGCGGCAACACGTTTTCGCACATGGTATCGTCACTGTCGATAACATATATGTATCTGCCCTGTGCGTTGTAAAAGATAGTGTTTCTTGCGCGGGATACACCGCCGTTTTCGCGGGAGATAACCCTGATGCGGTTGTCTTTGGAGGCATAACCGTTCAGCACTTCAAGACTGTTGTCGGTGCTGCCGTCATCCACACAGATAATTTCCATATCTTCAAACCCCTGACTTAAAATGCTGTCAAGGCAGTCTCCAACCCATTTTGCAGTGTTGTATACGGGAAGGCCTATGGTGAAAAAAGGCTGGTTACTCATCTGTGATGACTCCTTTTGATTTAAGATAACCATACATAAAGGATACGGTTTTTGTTATGCCGAAAATTCGGCACATAAGGTAAAGAATGGCGTTTCTGTTTAAAGGCAGAGGCACTTCTTTTATATAAGGGGTGATAAACTGTGCTATAACAGCACTTCTTTCCAGTGCAAATTCTCTGGTAATATCACCTTTAAGCTGTTCAAAACAGTAGTTGAGTTTATCTTTTATAAATTCTATACGTTTCTGTTCCACGCGTTTACGGGTGGCGTCAGATAAATTCCAGAACTGTGTGTCTCTGAAAAGTTCCGATTCGTGGCACAGTGCAGTGTAGTAGGATTTGTGGGAAATATTGCTGGTTATTGAACCTTCTCTGGGGTTAAAGTAGGTTATGGCACTGAAACTGCCGTAAGCCACGCTGTCAAGACAGCGGTAGCATCTCAGTGAAAAGTCAAAATCCTCACTGATAATGTAACGGGTGTCAAAGGAAAGTCCGTTGGCGGTGATAAAGCTGTTTTTAAAAAACTTGCGGCATACAGACGGCATCAGTTTGCCGTTAAGCCACATAAGCACAGCGCGCTCATCCTTTGATATGTCTGCACCTAAAATTTCAGGGGCAGGGGAGGAATGGGGATATTCCTTGATTTCATCAAAGCGTTTTACAGTGATGCCGACTTCCAGCATATCGGGATTGTTGTTTTTTATAATTGTATCGTAAGCATTCTGCAGTACATCGGTGTTCATGGTGTCATCACTGTCGATAAAAAACAGATATTCACCATCTGCTGCATGCAGAACGGCATTGCGTGCGGTGGCAGGACCACCGTTTGCACGGGATATAACTTTTATTCTTGCATCTTTTGCAGCATAGCTGTTAAGTATACAGAGGCTTTTATCCTTTGAACCGTCATCTACGCAGATTATTTCAAAATTGTCAAAACCCTGACAGAGAATGCTGTCGATGCATTCTCCAACCCATTTTTCGGTGTTGTAAACGGGAATACCCACTGTAAAAAATGGTTTGTTTTTCATTTTTACCTCCCGGAAGTACCTGCTGGAATTTTTTGAAAGGATTACTGTTTAAGCACAGCACCTTTCTTTTCAAGATAGGCATAAAGCCATCTGTAGGTTCTTTTAAGACCAAAGATGCGGTAAAGACGGAAGATAATTCCGTTGATGCCGCCTTCGGTTACAGGCAGGGAACATATATCTCTGCCAAAATATCCGTCCAACATATCAATCAGTCTGAAGCATTCTTCTTTAGGACGCTGCATTGCCATGCCCAATGTGCCGCTGCGCAGCTGACGCAGCAGGTCAAGGCGTTCTTTTTCAAGCTGCTGACGGGACCAGTCGGATATATCGTAAAATTCTATGTCATAATAAAATTCTGACCAACGGGACAAAACCCCTGCAACCGCTTTGTAGGACCAGTCTGTGGAAATGGATTTTTTGCGGTTTTTGTAGTAACGGAAGGCATAAAAATCTGCATATGCCATTGTGTCGGCCTTGCGGCAGAGGTTAAATGTGAAATCACTGTCTTCCTGTGCAAAAAGGCGTGGCAGAAATACAATGCCGTTATTGACAATAAGTTCGCGCTTTATGAACTTTGTCATAACCTGGTCAACGGTTTTTTTGCTAAGCCACATTCTTATCCAGCGTTCATCCTTTGAAAAATCAGGGTTAAAGTATTCATCCCCGGGATAAACTGCAGGGCACAGGGTTTCCACACCATCTACCACACGGATAAAGCCTGTGTGCAGAAGGTCAGGAAAATTGTTTTTTTCAAGTTCTGCATATGCTTTTGCCAGAACTTCCTCACACATTGCATCATCGCTGTCCAAAACATAGATGTACCTGCCTTTAGCGGTGTAAAACATGGCATTTCTTGCGCTGGACGGGCCGTCGTTAGGGCGTGTGATGACGGTTATTCTGTCATCCTTTGCAGCGTATTCCCTTAAAACTTCAAGGCTGTTGTCGCTGCTGCCGTCATCTACAAAGATAATTTCAAAATCGGTAAAGCTCTGACTGTATATGCTGTCCATACATCTTTTGAGGTATGGAGAGGTGTTGTATACAGGAATACCAATACTGAAAAAAGGCTGTTTTTCCATAATAATCCTCTGAAATACATCAAGACAGGGGGCAGACAGAGAATAACAAATGCCTGCGCAGCTGAATTGAATGTACTTTTGGTAATAAAACTAATAAAAATTACAGATTGTTGATAAGACCTGTAACACGGCGTCTGCCACCGCGGAGGTCGTTTTTGATAAGTGTCTTGTGGTAATATTCTCGGCTTTCCTTATCCATTTCTGCAAGCATATTCAGGTTGGAGCGGATAATGCTGTCGGTTGGGTTTAAACCAAGGTAGATAAAGCCGTTTTCGTGATTGATAAAGCCGTGGGCTTCTTCGCGCTGGTTTTGTGCCATTACCATACTTGGAATACCAAGCAAAGCAAGTTCATAGGCTGTTCTGCCGCGGCTTGTAACACCTACATCGCAGGAAGCCATAAGTTTTGGCATATTGCTTACGTCGTAGTAAACAGAGATGTGAGGATAGCTGTTGTATTCCATAAGCTGTTCCACATTCTGTTTTGCACGGCCCAGAACTACAGTGAAGTTGTATTTTTCGTATTCAGGTGCTTTGATGATATCGAGAATTCTGTCGGTGTAGTTCTGTGGGTCTGCACCGCCAAAACTGATAAATACATTTTTCACCTGGTCGTTGATTTCAATAGGGTCATACAGCATAAACATTTTTGCGGCAATGAAATATTTTTCACCGTTGTGGAAATGTTTGCTGGCAGGGTTATCGTTGAAAAGTGCATTGAACACAAGGTCGGCGTGGTATGCACCTTCGCCGTCATCTTCAAAGTTGACAATCTTTGCATCAGGCATTGCAGCACGCAAAGCTATCATATAGTCTATGGAAGTTGTAAGGATATCGTTGATAAAGATATCATACTGTTTTTCCTTAAGGATGGTAAAAAGTTCGCCTATGCCGTTTACAGGGATAAGGTTGTGTGTGGTAGTGCCGAAAATTTCAGGGGAAGTCTGGTTGATATCATAGTAGATGTCAGGCTTTGAATAAAATTCGTCACTCAGTTCCAGCGCTCTGTAAACATGGCCTGTTCCGCGTTTGTTGTTGCCGTTAACATAAAAACCAATCTTTGTGCGTTTGAGCAGGAATTCGGCTGTTCTCAGGTCCTGAAAAGTGTCGATGTCAACTGCTTCATCTTCGCCGATTTCGAAAACCTCAACCTTTGCACCTATGCGGCTGTCTTCTTTAAGAGCACGTCTGTTTGTAACAACAAAGGCGCCTGTTTCGAGAAAGTTTGCAGGCAGATACTGACGGTTAAGGCGTTTTTCGTAGTTAGGCTTAACCTTGCCGTTTTCGTCAAGTCCCCAGGAAAGGTGTGGGGCATTGATGGCGGAAATAACAGTGTCCAGGTCGTTTTTTATTGCGTGTTCAATGGCGTTGTCCAGAGTTTCCACCTTTAAAGTTGGGCTGGTTGGCTGCATTGTAACAATGTAATCAAACTCTCTGCCAAGAGAAGCGTCGTAGATAACACCGTCAAGAGTTGCCTTGCTGTCGCACAGGTGTGCTGCACGGTGATGGACGGTAACACCCATCTGTTCAGCGACAATTTCAACCTGAGGAGAGTCGGTTGTAACAACGATGTCGGTGATGTACTTTGAATTTTTTGCATTGGCAATAGCATAGGAAATAAGCGGTTTGCCATTGATAAGACGAATGTTTTTGTTTGGAATACCAACACTGCCTGCACGGGCAGGAATAACGGCTAAAATTTTCATAAATTAACTTCCTTTCGGAAAATTTATCCTATAATAGTGCGGAATTTTGCAATAAGGGCGTCGATTTCTTCCTGGGAGGAAGCGTTTGTTTTTGTGCGGCCCTCGTAATATTTTTTAAGCTTTGCAAGGTTTTTGCGGTCAGGAATTTCCTTGTCTCTGCGGTTGTTGAGCAGAGGGAAGTTCCAGGTGGTTGCCTTTGCAAGTTTTACAAGAAGAATGTTGGGGTAAGAGTTCCAGAATTTTATATAGTTGTTTTCAAAAGCTCTTTCCTTTGCACAGTTGGTAGGGAAATAGTTTTTGCAGCTGTAGCTTGTGCTGTGGAAAGTTTCTTCCAGAACATCGCAGAGATTTTTATAAACAGGTGTTTCGCTCTGCATATAACATTCTGCGAATTTTGTTGTATCCAGCGGCTGATTAGGAGTATTTAAATCCATTTCAACAGTTGTTTTGAACTGGTCATAGGTTTTAACAGTTTCGCCGCCTTCAAAGAACGGATATGTCACGCGGTGATCAACAGGGACAGGTTCGAGAATAAATGCCTGCTTGCCTGCAGCATAAACTTCTGCTGCGGAGGTGCTTGTCCAGTTGTAAATTTTATCACAGTTGCTTATCCAGTGTTTTACAGGATATTTGGAGATGTAATAAAAGTTAGGGATTTCTTCGGCAAGTTTAAGCAGCACAGGGTTATCTGATTCGGACGGATGTGCGCGATAGATAAACTGATGGTCAGGATATTCCCTGCAGGCTGCACCAAACCAGTCAAGCACAGCTTTCTGACTGTCGATGGTGTTTTTTACAAACACATCGTTGAAATCTCCCGGTGCGGTGCCCATATTTTCCTTTGGCATTGTTGCAATTGCAAAGGAGGATATGAACAGGCTGGTGGTTTTGTTTGTATCAAGCCCGAACTCACTGAAAAGTTCATCCCTGGTTTTTATAAATGGTCTGAACTCGTCACGGTAGAAGTCAAGGGAAATATAGCCGCATACTTTAAGAAATTCATCAGCTACATTATATTTTGCCATAAGGCGGTTTTTGGTGTTTTCTCCCCAGCAGATATGGCGTGTAACAAGGGCATCGCCGGCAAAATCCCAGCTGGTTGCGCCGTCAGCTTCGGCATAGCCGTTGCGCAGCACCTGTTCCCACTGCAGGTTTACCACCTTGCGGAAACGGGAAGCGTGACGTGTAAAGAATTTGTAGGTGTCGGTTGTGTAACATGCAGAAACCACCAGCACCTCGGCGTCATAGTCTTCAAAAGGGTTGTTAAGACAGGCCCAGGTGTTTAAAAATGCAACAGAAAAACCTCTGCGCTGGAGCTCTGCAGCAAGGAGAGTGATGTTTTCCAGTTCTCTGTTTTTAACTTCGTATACGAATAAAAAATCTGTTTTAATCATAAATTATTTAACCTGTACAATGTGAATAGGTTCCAGAACACTGTAGCCCCAGGAACCAGGGAACCATTTGATTGTCTGCTGGTTTTTGTTTTCTTCCACCTCAAAGCCGAAAGCATTGATAACATCATCGTGGTAAAGGTAACGTTCGGTATCAACAAAACCCATGGATAAGTCGCCCATATATTTGCCCGGTGTGATGGTGGAAAGGTCAATTTCTATATCAACATGGCAGTTGTCGCCTTTGGTGATTTTAAACGGTTCAGAAAAGTATGTGCCGGTAAAGTTTACACCGGCATATTTCAGTGTGCAGCGGATAACCTCTTTGTCATAATCCTCAAAACAGTTGTAATGGATACGCATTTTAAGCTTGTCAGGCACTGTGAAAACAAGGTTGTCGCGGTCAAGAATTTCGTAACCCAGCATTTTTGCTGTGTGTGTTGCAGCAGGGCTGCCGTTGGAAATTTCAGGGAATTTTCCGCCCATAGTCATGGAAATTGTTTCGTCGGAATAAACCTTGATAGCTTCTTCAACGTTGCCGTCATAGATGATTTTGCCCTCTTTGAGAACTATACATCTGGAGCAGAGCTGACGGATTGTTGCCATGTTGTGGCTTACATACAGAACTGTTTTGCCCTCTGTGTGAGCAGCTTCGTACATTTTTGTAAGACATTTTTTCTGGAATTTGATATCGCCAACAGCCAGAACTTCGTCCATAATCATAATGTCACTGTCAAGGTGTGCAGCAACGGAGAATGCAAGTTTTACATACATACCGCTGGAATATCTTTTAACAGGTGTGTCAATAAAGTCGCGGCATTCGCTGAACTCGATAATCTGGTCCATTTTGGCATCAATTTCTTCCTTTTTCATGCCGAGGATAGTTCCGTTCATATATACATTTTCTCGGCCTGTGAGTTCAGGGTTGAAGCCGGTGCCAACCTCCAGCATACAGGCGATTTTGCCGCGGAGGGTAATGGAACCTTCGCTTGGCGCGGTGATGCGGGAGATAAGCTTGAGCATTGTGGATTTGCCTGCGCCGTTAACGCCGATAACACCAACTGCTTCGCCCGGCATAACTGTAAGGTTTATGCCGTTGAGTGCCATAAAGGTCTGACCTTTGAGACGTTCTTCGCCAATGATGGAGTTAGGGTCTTCCTTGCCCTGAACTTTAGCCCAGAAGCTCTGCCAGTCAGCACGGAGAGTTGTGCCGCCTATAACACCCATACGATAGCGTTTTTTAAGATTTTTTATTTCAATAATAGGTTTTTGTTCCATTTTGTTTCCTCTTTTTGAGATGTATTAAACTGTATCGATAAAGGTTTTTTCTACTTTGCTGAAAAGAACAAGGCCGATAAAGGCAATAACCAGTGTCAGCACAATGGAGAAAATCCAGCTTTCCAGCATAAAGTGGCCGGAACCGAGAAATGCCCATTTGAAGTTGTTCATAACAGGTGTCATAGGGTTAATTGTAAGAAGTTTGTACATAAGGCCGTTTGTTGTGTCCATTGTGTAAACAACAGGTGTTACATACATCCACAGCTGTACTGCAAGAGGAAGCACATAAACAAAGTCACGGTATTTTGCACAAAGTGCAGAGGACACAAGCCCGATTGCCAGTGAAAGTATTGCTGTATGAAGAATAAACACAGGTGCAAGCAGCATTCTTGCAGAGAATGCAACATCTCCTTTTAATGCATATATGCCGAAAATCAGGATAAGAGCAACAAACTGGATAAGGAAGTTGATTACAGAACTGATTGTCTGGGAGATAGGCACTGTAAGGCGGGGGAAGTAAATTTTGCCGTAAACAGCAGCGTTTGCACCAAAAATGTTGGAGTTGTTTGTGGTGTTGGTGCTGCAGAGATTCCACAGTGTGTTACCAGCCATATAAAACAGGAACTGAGGCACACCGTCGGTGGAAAGGCCTGCAAACTGACCAAAGATAAAGGTGAAGATGATACTTGTCACAAGCGGGTTGAGAACAAGCCATACAGGACCGAGAATAGTCTGCTTGTAAGCAATTTTAAAGTTTCTTGTTACAAAGTTTACAATAAGGTCCTTGTATTCCAGGGTTTCCTTAAGGTCGAAATCAAGCCACTTGTTGCTGGCGGTGATAACAACTTCTTTTTTGTTTTCCATATTTTTTCTCCGTTGATTTTTATATGTTTAATTTAAGTTTATTTTCATAATTATATCTTATCAATTATATCACAGAATACATCTGTTGCATAGTTGAGTGTGCAGTTGTAAAACAGCTTTTCAACCTCTTCAAAGGCTGTATGACTGCCTTTGCAATCTGCAAGGAACTGACAGAGAGCTGACGTGCTGTCACAGCTGCTGTTCCATTCTTCCAGGGTGACAGAACAGGGATATCGGCTGATGTATTCCCTTGCGGGACAGTTGTGGATTTTTTCCACATTGATAATCGGCTTGCCAAAAGCAAAGTAGTCGAAAATTTTGCTTGGCACCTGATTGTCATAAGTATTGCCGATGTTTATAAGCACATCGGCCTGTTCCATTGTGGCAAAGGCTTTTTCAAGAGGCACATTACCGTGGTGTACAACCCAGTCGTTTTCAGTCATAAAACGTCTGAGACTGTCGCTTTCGTTGCTGCCGAGAAAATGCAGTTTAAAACGGTCGCAGCCGCTTTTGCGCACAGCTGAAAGACTGTCCAGCAAAAACTGAGGGTTGCGGTAATCATCGTGAACAATGCCGCAGAACAGCAGATTTACAATGTCTTTATCAAAGCTGAACACACAGTCCTGAGGGTTGTGTTCAGGCAGTTTTTTTACGTTAGGGAAATCCAGCGGCACCATTTTGTCAAGATATCTGCTGTATGACGGATGCTGGGAATATTGCCTGTACAGAACAGGTGTGGTGATTATCTGCCGGCATTTTTCAAACAGGGAGGTTTCCTGTTCTGTATGCTGTGCGGCGAGGGGCTGCATAATGTCGGCACGGTGAAGCCCCCATGGGTCAAGCTGCCAGGCTATTACGGGGATATCCCATTTGTTCTGTGTAACAAGGGCAAAGTTTTGTATAAAAGGCATATAGCTTACCACAATCATATCGGCTTTTTCTCTGTCGGCAAGCTGTTTAAGCTGTTTTGCATAGCTGTCGGCACAGTAAAGTTCTTTTTTGCCTATGTTGTAGCGGTAAAGCAGTGCGGCGGTGTAAACAGGGTGTGCAAAGTAAAATTTCTTTTTTGCCTGTTCCCTTGCAAGACCGCTGCTGCGTACAAAATTTTCCAGCGACAGAAAAGCCCTGTCACAGATGTGGGATGAATTTATGCGGACAAGTTTTAAACCGTCCTTGTTTTCGGTGCAGGCGTCATCAAAGTTTGAAAGGCCTGCAAAGATGCACCGGTGTCCTTTTTGGGCAAGGCTCTGTGCAACGTTGTATACAATTTTGTTGGTGGCGTGGAGCTGTTTGTCAAAATCCCCGGCCGCAAAAAGAATATTCATAAAAGTTCTCCTGCAGAAACCCGCATAATATGTAAATGCTTATGCAGATGTGACAGAATATTTATTTTTTGATTTTAAGGTATATCTGTGAAAGCACGCTTGGGACAACACAGTCAAAATGAGCAACATATCTGAGAGCGTTGCAGGTGATAAAAGCGTGGTTATTTGCAAATTCGGTAATGTGTTTTTTGTTTTTTACAAGTTTTTTGAGACGCTTAAGGTAGCTTATCTTTTTGGAAAGCGGCAGATTGTTGAAAAGTGCCATAACCATAAGGTCAACAAAAACACTGTCGCGTATAATCCCGACACCTGAACAGTCAAAGCCGTTTTCGGTGGCAAATTTTTCCATGGCATCGAGATAAACAAGGTGTTCATCTATGGTTTTGTCAATCATTCGTTTGGAAATTGAGCCTTCCACCGAACGTCTCCAGCAGTAAAAGTGGCAGTTTTCAAGAATAACAGCCTTTTTGCAGACATTGGCAATGTGAAAGTTCATTTCCATATCTTCATAGATTGTGATTTTCGGGTCCAGCTCGTCTATAATCTGTTTGACAATTTCCGCCTTGTACAGCTTGTCGGTACGGCCGTAACTCCACTGGGAAGCAAACTGTCTGCCTGTGCGGAAATAATCTTTAAGAGCCTGTTGCTTAATCTGTTCTTCACTGAGTATTTCAAACTTGCGGTGAGATGTTTTTTCTTTTCTTGAACCGTAAAAGTTAAGGTATTCGTATTCCACCAGATCAGCATCGTATTTTATAATGTTTTCCCTGAATATTTCAAAGGAATGAGGCAGGTACCAGTCATCACTGTCAAGAAATGCTATATATCTGCCGCAGGAGGCTTTTACACCGGTTATTACACCGCCGCGGGCACCGCCGCTGTTTTTCTGGTGGATAACCTTTATGCGTTCATCCTTTGATGCCCATATGTCACACAGCGTTCCGCTGTTGTCGGTAGAGCCGTCATCCACAAGAATGATTTCAAGGTTGGAATAGGTCTGGTCCACAAGACTCTGCACACATTCGTCGAGATATTCTTCCACATTGTAAACAGGGACGATAACACTGATCATAGTAACAATCCTTTCGGGGCAGGGTTTATTCTTTAAGCAGAGCCAGCAGCATTTTCCACTGGCGGAGTTTGTAAAGATGACTTGCTGCCTTGTTTTTTACGCCCGGCAGAGAGTCGAGATACATTGAAAGAGGGACATTGTCGGCAGAGGAGGAAACAGCTTCAAGGGCGGCAAAACGCTGTGCATTGTCATCATCACTCTGTGCTGCAATAAGCATAAGATGACGGTAAAGCAGTTTCTGGTAATTTTCGCCGATTTCGCGGGAGGCAATGCTGTAAAGGCCTTTGGACTGCACAGCATCAATAAGTTTCTGTGAATATTCCTTGGCCTGTGCAAGATATTCTGTTGTGCCGTTTAAAGCGGAAGGCTTTGTGCTGTAAAGCAGCAGAGAAACGCAGCGGATGTGGCCTGAAGCGGTAAAATAACGGCAGTTGAAAAGCTGGTCTGCCACCAGTGGTTTTGTCACATCAAAACGAAGGCTGCGGCTGTTTATTATTTGTGCGGAAAAAACTTTATTTGCAATGGTGTCAAAACCAAGCCCTGTGCTGATGTATCTTGCAATGGTTTCGGTGTATTCATAACGGGTATACATATTGCCGTCGATAAATATTTTTCTGTGTTCTTCACCCTCTGTTTCTATTGCACACACCAGTAAATCCGGGGAATGTGCAGCAATTTCTGCCATGCATTTTTCTGCGGCTGCACTGTCAAAAATGCTGTCAGCCTGTGCAAACACAATATAGTCGCCCGTTGCGGCATCAAGACCTGCGTTTTTTGCAGCGGCATCACAGCTGCTGTCAGCATTTACAACACAGATGCGGCTGTCCTTTGCGGCAAGGCTGTCACAAAGGGCAGTACAGCTTTCACCGCCGCAGTTTACAAGAATAATCTGCAGTTTTGCATATGTCTGGTTTACAAGGCTGTCAATACAGCTGCCCAGCGGTTTTTCAGTATTGTGAACGGGAATTATAACGGAAAGAGTGCTCATCATTTTCTCCTTTTGTCTATTTCACATCGGAATAATCTGGCAACATAATAGGTCCACATATAAGGAATGTGGATATAGGAGTATGAAGGAACAAGGGAAAGTATTTTTTTGATATCGCCCACCCTTTTTGCAAGAATAAGTTCAAGACATGGCATAAAGCTCCAGGACGCAAAGGCGTATTTAAAGTTGAACTGAGGGAAACCATAGTCATGACAGGCATTAAGCACATCAACCATATCTTCAAACTGTGAAACAGGGCCATGAGTAGAGGTATAACTCTGCTCTTTTTTTGTATCTCCCGCAACTCGGTAAACACTCATGACATCTCTGAGCACATACACATCTCCGTGCTTAAGTACAAGCATTGTGAGAGGAAAATCGGCAATGGAACGGTTGTGTGTTACAAAATTGTATTCCTTTTCGCCCAAGGCAGGGAAAAAGTTGCGGTGCATACAGGAGTTGTAAGGAAAAATTACACCTTTGGAAAGGTTTTTAAAGGTGACCATATCTTTCTGCGGATGCATATCGGCGGTGAAATAGTTGTATACCTTGCCGTTGTCGTCCACAATGTTTCTGCGGTGAGTAACACCTGCAAATTGGCTGTGGCTGTCAAGGAAGTCTGCCTGTTTCTGCAGCTTTTCATCGCTTATCCAGTAGTCATCGCCCTCAAGGGTTGTCACATATTCGCCTTTTGTCATGCAGAGAGCTTCGTACCAGTTGCGGCTTATGCCAACGTTTTTGTCGCGCAGCACAAGGCGGATTCTGTCAGGGTGCTTCTGCTGATAGTCCTTTAAAATCTGCGGTGTTGTGTCCCTGCTGCAGTCATCGGAAATAATTATTTCGTAATCAAAATCAACCTTCTGGGACAACACGCTGTCCACAGCTTTTTTTATGTAGTTTTCCTGATTGTAACAGGTCATTATTACAGAAACTTTGATGTTACTCATTATGTAAAATCCTTTATAAGTTTATTGCATCTATAAGCTGCTGTGCCACATACTGCGGTGTGGCGTCAGCAAATTTATGCAGGATTTCCTCTTTGGAAACCTGCTTGTCACTTGCGACAAAACTGCTGAATTTTTCGATGTCGGTGCTGTCAATTTCTTTTTTTGTGTACAGGGCAAGGCTGTTGCCGTACTTTTCAAAATAAGGCAGGGACGGGCAGTTTTCTATCTGACACAGGTTAAGAACCCTCTTGCCGCTGGAAACACATTCCAGCACCTTGCTTGGCAGCATATTGTCAACAGTGTTGCCGATGTTTACAAGAATATCGGCTTCGCTTATGTATCTGCGGGCGGTGTCCTTATCCACTCTGCCTACAAGGGTTACCTTTTCTTTTATAAAATCTGCATATTTTGCGTTGAATTCATCGCTGAACTTGCCGTAAACACCGCCTACGATGGTGATGTGAAGGTCGGGGTTCTGACTTTTTTTAACCAGTTCGTATAGATATTCAGGGCTGCGGATATCGGAATAAAGACTGCCGCAGAACAGAATGTTGGTTTTGGTTTTGTCCAGCAGCGGTGTGCTGTAAGCAGGTACATCGTCCACTATCATGCAGGGGAATTCCACAGAGGAAACATTGTCCTGAGGATAGTGGGGCTTGAGCAGTGCAGGCACGAAAATGTGGTGTGCGGCAGCAAATGCGGCCTGTTCCATCTTTTCGGTGCGGCTGTTTTTGAAGATATAATGCTTGGCGTAAGGGTCAAACATCATAATTATCTTTTTTGCTTTTATTTTTGCCTTGGCAAGGCCTTTGGCTGTGTAAAAAGGTGCAGAAAGGCTTACTGCGGCATCTATATTGTATTTTTTGCAGACAAATTCAATCTGTTTTTTATAAAAATGGCTTATAAGGTCGATATTGAACACCTTGAACACGCCGAGAAAGCTGAGAAAAGGGTGGGACAAAAGCAGCCCGAGTTTGCCTAAAGCCGATTTGCCGTTAAGTCCGAAGTAGATTTCTCTCACTTTGTCATCCCACGGATAGTAAAAGCAGAAATCGTTTGCATTTGATTTTTCAGGGTCATAGCCCAGATAAAAGATTTTGTGGTCTTTTTCAAGGCATTTCTCAAGGTTGTTTGCAAGGTTGATAATAGGGTCGCCTTTTGAATTAATCTTGTCGGCAACAAATAAAATGTTCATATTGCTTCCTTTACAGTTTGTTTAAAACAAATTTGAAATAAAGATACAGCACATAGGAGCAGATGCGTATGCCTGTTATTCTGCTTACGGTGTGCACAAGTTTTACAATGCTTCCGCTGTCGTACTTAAGCAGCCACTTGTAGCTGAAAATTTTTGTGAAAACCGCTTTGTCAGCTTTTGCTATGTGTGCGTTGATAAGTACAGTGCAGTACTGGAAAGCAAGATAGCTGTTGAAAGCATCGGTGCGGTTTTCAAATTTTGAAAGCTTGTCCACAATGTACACAAGGTCATCAACGTGTTTTTTTGACACCGTTGTGGTTATGGAGTTGCTGCGAGCACGGTATACGAGGCAGGCGTCCTGATTGAAGGTGATTTTTTCTGCAAGCAGCAGAAGCCTTGCGCTGAATTCAATGTCCTCTGACAGCAGGCCTTTTTCGAAATAAAGGTCGTTTTCTGTTATGAGGGACCGCTTTATAAGCTTGGACCATGCACTGGATGTATATATCTTGTTGTCCACCAGGTGCTGGATGGACGGGTTTGTTTCGTCTGTTGTGCACAGCGGTTCGGAATAGGTGCCGCTGGCATCGAAATATCTGCGGTAGTTGTAACACACAACATCGCTTGCAAGGCTGTGTGCCTGATTTACAAGAATTTCAATGTGGTTATCCTTTTCGTACCAGTCGTCGCTGTCAAGGTATAAAATCCATTCTCCTGTTGCGGCATTGGTACCGCAGTTGCGGGCATCGGCAAGGCCGCCGTTTGGTTTGTGGATAACCTTTATACGGCTGTCTGTACCTGCAAGTTCGTCACACAGATTGCCGCTGGAATCCTTTGAACCGTCGTCGACAAGAATGATTTCGATATCCTTATATGTCTGGTTTACAACGCTTTCAACACATTGTCTGAGGTAGTTTTCCACATTGTAAACAGGAATTATAACAGAAACTGAAGACATGTTTTTCTCCTTATGGTTACTGTTTGTTGCTGTTTTGTTCGGTTTTGATTTTTTCGTTTATGGTGTTGTTGGTGATTGCCACCTGCTGTGCAAGTTCCTTCTGTTTGATGGTAAGACGACTTATTTTGAGGCTCATTGCAAACTGATTTACAATGAGGACAAAGATAATTACAACATAAACAAGGTTGATTGGTGCCTGAAAACCGAGAAACTGTGCAACGTGATATGCTGCATCAGGGAAAAGGCTGAGGATTACGAGAATTATTGTGAAGAAAATCCAGAAGAAGGTGTCTTCTATACGGACTGTGGATTTTCTTATAAGGCGCATGATGAACAGAAAGGTAAATATGCTGCCGATTACTAACAGTATGTTAACCATATATTAAGACTCCTTTCTTTTTCTGAACCACTGGATGAGAATGATGGAAACACCCATTTTGAACATATATTTTGCGGCATTGTAAGGGTTTAAATAACTTTCGCCTGCAGTTCTGTCTGCCATCTGCACCTGCACTTCGCTTATGGTAGCACCGTTGCGCAGCAGGAAACTGATGGTGTCAGGTTCCGGAGCAAAGTTTGCATCGAGAGCAAATTCCTTTATCATCTTGCGGTTGAAAAGTCTCATGCCGCTGGTAGGGTCACATATGCGTTTGCCTGTGGTGAGTGTCATTGCCCAGCTTATAAGGTAGCTGCCCACCATTCGCATGCTTTTTGGTTTCTTTACAGTTACAAAGCGTGAACCGATAACGATATCGCTGTTTGTTTCCTTCATTTTGTCTATCATAGGCTGGATATAATCCGGCAGATGCTGGCCGTCTGCGTCAAACTGCAGCACAGCATCATAGCCATGCAGTTTTGCGTAGCGCAACCCTGTCTGGAATGCACCTGCAAGGCCAAGGTTTACAGGAAGGTCTATAAGGTTGTAGCCTCTTTCGCGGCATATGTCGGCGGTGATATCCTTTGAGCCGTCGTTAACCACAACATAGTCAAACTGAGGGTAGTTTTCGATAAGGTTGTCCACAACCCTTTCGATATTGTCTTTTTCGTTGTAAGCAGGAATAACTATAAGTGTTTTCATATTTATCCTCTTTTATTTTGTAAATTTATTTGCAATGTCAAGCAGGGCAGCACAGGTGTTTGGCCATGTGAAGGTCTGCATAAGTTTTTCGTAAGCGTTACCGGTGCAGAAGCTGCGGTAGCTTTCGTAACCGATTGCTTTTGAGAGTGCAGCGGTCAGATTTTCCACCGTATTGTCACGGATAAGAATTCCGAGACTGTCATCAGAAATCATCTCTGCGGTGCCGCCTTTATCGGTTGCAATAAGCATTGTTTTGCAGGCAGCGGCTTCCAGCACTGTGGTAGGGAAGCCTTCGGGATAATCGGTGGGCAGACAGAAGATGTCGGCGGCTTTGTAAAGTCCGATAACTTCGTTGAAAGGCAAAGCACCGAGAACGCTGATTCTGTCGTTTTCTTTTTGCTTAACTTCGTCATACAAAGCGCCGGTGCCGGCTATTACAAGCTTTGCATTTGTGCCGGAGGGCAGGCTGCTGAAAGCCTCCACAAGCTTAAGCACACCTTTTTCTGCAATAAGGCGTGCAGCAAAAACCACAAGGATTTCGTCTTCAGTACAGCCGTATTTTTCCTTTGAAGAAGCGGGTATACCGCTGATGGCTTCAAGGTTTGCACAGTTGTAAAGTATGCCTGCATCGTCTATGCCGAAATGCCTGAGCCACACGGCACACTGCTTTGAAACACCGTAAAAGCCTTTTACTCTTTTTCTGATATAATGTGCGGCAAAATGTTCGTACATATCGCCTATTCTGCCTATAATGCCATCTCCCATAAGATGGCTTGTGGAGTGGTCGATTACTATTGCAGGCACCGAATGTTTGCGGCACAGATGTGCGGCGTAAATGCTGTTTATATAAAAGCGTGTCTGTATAACACAGAAATCAGGTTTGTTCTGTCGGAACCAGCTGTCAAAAGCGCGTTTTTCTGCCGAAGGTTTTATTACGGGAAAACGGCCGCCCATGAGCATAAGGCAAGGCAGACGGAAAATTTCAATGCCGTCGGAATCTGTTTCTCTGAGAGGTACATTGTCGAGAGCAGAGGTGACAACGGCAACACTGTGCCCATTTTGGATAAGCTCTCTGGCGAGGGAGTTTGTATAGCGCTCAACACCGCCTACAGTAGGCAGATACTGGGCAGAAAAAATAACAAATTTCACTTTAAAACCTCCCTTAAGACACAGAAGACATAATTTTACATATTAAATCATCTTATTATAGCATAAAAAGTACAGCATTGTCTATAAATATAAAGAATTAATAAAAGCATAGGCTGTACTTCTGAATGTGCAAGTACAGCCTATGCTATGAGGTATTTATATGTCTTTATGAACACCGTAACAGGTGTATATGTATTTTTCCAGCGCTTTCTGTGCACGGCGGTAAAGGCAGGAGCGGTCGGTATAGGTTTTTCTTGCAAGATTGTTTACTGTGTTGCGCTGACGGGCAACATAAAAACTGATAAGAATGTCCTTGTCTGCAGCGGTCAGGCTGTTGAGTGCGTTTTCTGTGCATAGGATTCTGAAGGTGACAAGGTTAAATTCCTTCTGCAAAACGGCAAGACGGGAATAATGGTCGCTGTTGGCCTGTTCAAAAACTCGGTCAAATATTTCCACTGACTGTACATCCATCTCTGTCAGCATATTAATTTGACGTTTAAGATTTTCGGCACGGGCCTTTAAATGCGGTAAATTGCGTAAGTCATCTGCAGCCTGTTTTTTATAATCTTCAAATGCCATAGGAGCCTCCTTTTTATTGGTCACAGCCAGTGTGTTGACCTGTGTATTAGGGTATAAAGAGTTTTGGTTGAGAATATTTGCGAACTGTCGGTGTGAGGTGTTTGTTTAGCAAAAGTTTCGTTTACGCAATTTATAATACCACCTATGGTTGTGTAAGTCAATAGAAAATACAACCGATAGTTGTCGAATTATGTAAAATAGGGATTGAAAGTTTCGTATAAGTAATATTTATATTGTACTTAGCGAATATATGTTGTAATATAAAAGCATAGAGATGAGGTTCTGATATGAATGAAATGATTAAAAAACGAAGACGTGAACTTGACATAACCCTTGAAGAAGTAGGGGATTATGTGGGGGTTTCCAAAACAACGGTGCAGCGCTGGGAAAGCGGAAATATTTCCAACATGCGGCGTGACAGGATAAAAAAGCTCAGCGAAATACTGCAGCTTGACCCTGATGTGCTGATTGGAATAAGCAGCGATAAAGAAAACGGCTTCAGCAAAATACCTGTTCTGGGCAGCGTGGCGGCTGGCCTGCCTGTTACTGCACAGGAGGATATTCTGGGGTACGAAGAAGTGCCTGCCCAATGGACAAAAAACGACGTGCTGTTTGCATTGAAAATAAAAGGTGACAGTATGGAACCAAGAATTGTACAGGATGATGTTGTGGTGGTGCGCCAGCAAAACGATGTGGCAAGCGGTGAAACGGCTGTGGTTATGGTGGGGGATGAAGCCACCTGCAAAAAGGTTATAAAGCACAGCGAAGGAATTGCACTTGTGGCAAACAACCCGAAATATGAACCTATGTACTTTACACATGCTGAAACTGAACAGTTGCCTGTAAAAATACTGGGCAAGGTTATTGAACTCAGGGCAAAGTTTTAGAGTAATCACAAATATATAAACAAGGACACTTGTGGTGTAAAAACCGCAGGTGTCCTTTTGCTTTTGAGGTATACGACGGGGTGCAGCTGCTGCATCAGCTGTGCAACATAACTGCATCATAAATGCGAACTTGTTGCAACCCCACTGCAATACTTTTGGTGTTATGCTTTAACCGTACCGAAGAGGAGGAAAACAAGATGAAAACAGCAGACAGAAAAAGCATTGGTTATGTGATGGACAAGGCACTGAAGTCGCCGGTTACACAGCAGGTCAGGGATGAGATTGCCTCGGTGCTGGACGTGAACACCGACAGAATGACCGCACGGCAGGCAATTGTGTATGCACAGATTGCAAAGGCAATCAGGGGTGACAAGGCAGCCTTTGAAGCGGTAAGCAGTGTGGCGGCAGAGGCAACAGCTGCCGACAAAAGTTTTTGTGTGGAGGTGAAGGTAGTGGAATAAAGAAAAAGGGAGGTATGACAAATACAGATAGAGATAACAAAAAAACAGCAGGAATTTATTGAAAGCACTGCAGATGAAGTGCTGTTCGGCGGCGCGGCAGGCGGCGGAAAAAGTTATGCACAGCTTATTGATGCCTTTCTGTATGCGGTGAAATATCCTTTTTCAAAACAGCTGATACTGCGAAGAACACTGCCTGAACTTGAAAAAAGTTTAATACGTGTGTCACTGGGGCTGTTTGACAGCAGAATTTACAGGTACAATGCCTCAAAGCACACAGGCACATTTGCCAACGGAAGCATAATTGATTTCGGTTACTGCGACAGGGAAAACGATGTTTTCAGGTATCAGTCTGCGGAATATGATGTTATCCGTTTTGACGAACTGACACATTTTACCGAGGATATGTATGTTTATCTTATAAGCCGTATACGAGGGGTAAATGACTATCCCAAGCAGATTAAAAGCTCCACAAATCCGGGAGGGGTGGGACACAGCTGGGTGAAGGCGAGGTTTATTGATGTTTGCAGCGGCGGTTTTTACAGTGACGAAAACGGAACCCGGCAGTTTATACCTGCAAAGGTAGGGGACAACAGTTTTCTGATGAAAAATGACAAAGGATACCTCAAAAGGCTTAAACGCCTGGGAGAAAAGGACCGCAGGGCACTTCTGTATGGCGACTGGGATATTTTTGACGGACAGTATTTCGGCGAATTCCGCCGCAGCATACATGTGATAAAACCTTTTATAATTCCCGGCCACTGGAAAAGATATTTCACTATGGACTACGGGCTGGACATGTTTGCAGGCTATTTTATTGCGGTGGACACCTTTGGCAAGGCGTATGTCTACAGAGAAATATACAAACCCAACCTGATTATCAGCAAAGCGGCAAAGGAGATTATTGATGCGTCAGAAAAGGATGTATCGGTTTATTATGCACCGCCTGACCTGTATAACCGCAGGCAGGATACAGGCAAAAGTGTGGCGGAGATTTTTTCGGAATACGGAATTCTGCTGACCAAAAGTGAGAACAACCGCGTACAGGGATGGTACAACCTTAAGGAGTGGCTTATGCCTTATGAGGACGAAACCGGCGCCGTCACCGCGAACCTTGTGATTTTTGAAAACTGCACAAATCTTATCAGGACACTGCCTGCTCTGACGTATGACAGCACAAATCCGAATGATGTGGCTGTAACCCCGCACGAAATAACCCATGCACCTGATGCACTGCGGTATTTTGTTGCAGGAAGGCCTGCACCTGCGGCTAAAGCTCAGCTGCAGGAAGACGAGGAAAACTACGACAGACAGCTGGAGAATTTTATTAATTTTTAAAGGAGGAAACATGCTTTACAGATATCCTAAACAACAGGAAAAAACAGCGTATGAAACTATTGAAGGAAACAGAAGATATGATAATTATACAGGGGCAGACCTTCCGCCTGTACCGTATATTTATTCAGGGCAGGGCAGCACTGCGAAGCAGACAGCGGGCTCGTCAGGCAAGGTGAAAGCTGCAGTGAATACGGCAGCACAGCCTTCAGCGGAGGATGCTGCACAGGCAGCAAGACAGCAGAAGATTGACAGCATTAACACCCTGAAAAGCAGGGAGAAAAAATATCTCGGCAACAGCTATAATGCACAGCGTCTTGAGGCACAGAGCAACAATGACGATGCCATGAGAAGCCTGTATATCGCATATATGCAGGGAATAAAAAATATGCCACAGCAGACAGCTTTGTGGGGTGCGGGCGGCGAAATTGAAAGCCTTAAAACACAGCACCGCCTCAATTATGAAGACAACCGTGCAAAACAGATAAGGGAATATAACGGGATACTGAGCGATATTCAGCAGCGTTATGACCGCGACCTGTGGGAGCTGGAGCAGAAATATCTGAAACAGCTTCTGAACCTTTAAGGAGGTGAGTGTATGGTTTTCTTTGCTGGAATTATAGTCGGCGCAGTAATAGGAGCCGTGTGCTACCGATATTTTTATACCCTTGAATGCAGCCGCAGTGAAGTTATATGCAACAGTGCAGAAAAAGACAGGGAAATGCACAAACAGCTGGAGAGACTTATACGCTACGGCAATGATATGTAAGGAGGAAAAATGAAAAACAGAAAACCTGACTGCCACAGCATATGGCAGGAATATCAGACAGACCTGGCGTACAAGAATTCGCTGGATCTGTTTGAAAAAACAAAACAGCAGCAGAACTTTTTTCTGGGCAGGCAGTGGGAAGGGCTTAATGCTCCTGACCTGGAAAAACCTGTGCTCAACTTTGTGAAAAGGGTGGTCAACTATCTTATCAGTGTGCTTATGGTGAACGATGTTGCCATATCGCTTAAAGGCAGTTTCAGCGACGATATCACTGTAAGAGCAGTGGAAAAAGAGGTTGAGCAGATAAACGAAAACACAAAGTTTAAAGCCAAGCTTAAAAATATTATCAAGAACACCGCAATTGACGGTGACAGCGCAGTTTATGTAAGGTATGACCCTGACAAAAAGGCAGCGGTGAGTGAAATTATCTGCAACACCAATATTGTTTTCGGTGACAGAACCACCAACGAAGTGGAAAAACAGCCATATATCATTCTGGTAAAGCATATTGCAAGAACAGTGTTTGAAGATATGTACCCTGATACAGATGAAAGAGGAATTTACCATTTCGGCACAGCAGATGACACTGTTACGGTGCTTATCCGCTTTTACCGCAAAAATGGCACGGTGCATTTTATGCAGACAACTGAACACAATGTGCTGACGGACGAAACTGACACAGGACAGAAACTGTACCCTGTTGCTTTTATGAACTGGGAGACAGTGAGGGATTCCTACCACGGCATAGGTGCGGTGGAAACCATTATCCCAAACCAGATTGCCGTCAACAAACTGTGGGCAATGGCGCTGTTGTATCAGAAGAACAATGCATTCCCGAAAGTGTTTATTGACAAGACAAAGCTGGATAAGTGGAACTCTTCTCCCGGTGCGGTTATGGGGGTTATCGGCAACCCGAACGAGGTGGTTGCAACCAGCTTCAAGGCAAATGATATGTCGGCACAGCTGATGGGAATTGTGGAAAAAACTATAAGTTATACAAAGGATTTCATGGGAGCAAATGACGCCGCCCTGGGCAATGTAAACCCTACAAATACATCTGCGATTGTGGCACTGCAGAAAACCGCAGTTGCACCGCTGGAACTTCAGCGTATGTCGCTGTATCAGTTTGTGGAGGATTATGCCCGCATTGTGTATGACATTATTCGCACCCATTACGGCATAAGAAAAACTGTAATTGATGATGAGGCGATTTATGTGGACTACCGCAATATAAACGATGATGCAACGCTGACAGTGAATATAGGGCCTTCGGAATACTGGAGTGAATCGGCACAGATACAGACACTGGACAACCTGTTTACAAAGGGCATTATTGACGACGCGGTGGTTTACCTTGAGAATCTGCCGGGCAGAGTGCTGCCAAACAAAAACAAGATTATTTCAGAAATCAAAGCGGCAAGATATCAGCTTGCGGGAAGAGATTTTTCGGAGGAGGTGACGGAGTATGAAACTTTGTAGCTGTTCGGAACGGCCTCTTGGCATTGTTGACAGCAGGGTGGTTATGAAGGAAAACAAACCTTATCAGCTGCTGAGATTTGGATGCACTAACAAAAAGTGTGCCAAATATCACAATATTGTTGCAGAAAAGTATGTGAATCTGCTTGATAACACCGATACTTTTACGCTGGAAATTTAAGACAAAAAATACATTTTAAACTGAATAAATATGCAGGTTTTGCCCGTTTTGAAGGGCAAAGCATTTTTTGCACCATTTTTGGTGGGAAAGGAAATTTTTTATGATAGAAAATACCATTTCTATAGATAACAGCAGCGACACTGAAGCAGAAAAAGTAAATGCATTATTGTTGCAGCACAACAAAGAAACTGCACAGCAGGACATAGGTGAAAACGAAGAAAGCGCAGTTGAAAAGGACTGCACAGACAACGGAAAAACACTGCCTGCCGGGCAGGAACCCGCAGAAGACGAACAGGAAAAACCATCCGAGGAAACTGTGGAACTTACGCTGTACGGAGAAAAGGTACAGCTGGCAAAAAGCCAGGCACTTGCAGCTGCCCAGAAGGGCATGGCTTTTGAACATATCAAAGGTCAGCTTTCGGCTGCAAAAAATGATGTAAGACTTAAAACGCTGGAGAATATTGCCGCGATGAAAGGGCAGACCATAGCTGCTTTTATCGGTGATTTGCAGCACAGGGCAATGGCGGATGACATTGCTGCAAAATACGGCGGCATTGAAAATGCCCCTACACAGGTGCTGAGTGAAGCGGTGAGAACACTGGAGCAGAGCCGGATTTCCCTTGAACAAAGGGAAGCACAGGCAAGACAGCACCATGTAAATCTTCAGCTTATGGAATTTCTGGAAAAAAACCCGGGTGTAAAAGAAATTCCGCAGGAGGTTATGCAGCTGGCAGAAAAAGGTGAAAATATTGCCCTTGCATACAGCCGTTTCAATGAAAACAGACTGGCGAAGGAACTGAGTGAAGCTAAAAGGGAGCTGGAAATGATTAAAAGCGAAGAAAAGGCAAAACGCAGCAGCACGCCGACAGCTATGAACTCAGGTGCCGCAAACGAAAGCAGAGAAAACGAATTTTTAAAACTTATGAAAAGCACATGGTAAAAAATGTGCAGAAAAACGTTGTTCCGTTTACATACAACGAAAAAAGAAAAGGAGAATTTGAAATATGTCAGAAACATATAACATTAAATTTGATAAGGACCTCAGGGAAGGTTATCTCACAACCAGCCTTGTTGCTCCTCACCTTACAAACGAATACAGCTTTACAGGTGCAAAAACGGTAAAAATTTCCGCCCCTGTAACAGTGCCTATGAACGACTATGTGCGCAATGGCGCAAACCGTTACGGTGAACCTGTTGAACTTAAGGATGCTGTGCAGGAGATGACACTCACACAGGATAAAAGCTTTGCACTTACAATTGACAAAGGCAACAGCAGCGACAAAAACGACACAGAAAGCTTTGCAAAGAAAATGCTTGGCCTTCAGCTGGCAGAACGCGCTATTCCGGAATTTGACCGTTATGCCCTTGAAAAACTCAGCCACAAGGCAGGCAAAATTGCAGGCAACAGCGAAAAACTGACAAAAGCCAATATTGTGGACAGAATTACAGACGGCACGGTTTACCTTGACGATGCAGAGGTTGCGCAGAATTCCCGCACATTGTTTGTCAATGCGGCAGGCTATAAATTGCTTAAACTTGCAGAAGAATTTACAAATATCGACCGTGTGGCAGAAAAATCTCTCACAAAAGGCGTGGTTGGCAAGTTTGACAATATGACGGTTGTAAAGGTGCCTAAAGGCCGCTGGCCACAGGGCGTAAACTTTATTATTGTGCAGAAAAACGCCGCAACAGCACCTACAAACATTCACGATGCAAAGGTGCACAAGGACCCTCCGGGCATCAGCGGCAACCTGCTTGAAGGCCGTAACTATTACGACTGTTTTGTAATTGCATCCCGCGCAAACGGTGTTTATGCGGAAATTGACACATCTGAAGCGGAAATCTGTGCAGCACCTGAAATTTCTGCTGCAGGTGCAATCACAAGTGCAACAGATAATGCACAGTTTAAATATACACTTGACGGCAGCGACCCGAGATATTCCACAACAGCAATTCAGGGCCAGCCTGAAAACGTGGCAGCAGGTACAGTTATCCGTGCCTATGCTTACAAAAGCGGTATGTTTGATTCTGCTGTAAGTGAAAAGGCAATCTGATAGTTAATCCAGACAAAAATCCGCTGCAACCAATGCGGCGGATTTTTAAAAAAGGAGGGAGTTTATTTGACGGCAAAAGAAATTTACGAAAACGCGCTGGCACTCAGCCTGTCCCATATTGATGAGGAAGACGACCTGAGCTTTTTTGCAGTCAGACTTTTCAACATTATGCTGGCGGAACTGTTTGAAAACAACAACAGTCTGAGGATAAAAAAAGGTGAAAAACCACTGGTTCAGCCTGCAAAAATTGCATCGCTGGAGGAAGAAGTGAATTACGAAATACAGCTTTATGCACCTATGAGTTACGCTCTTGCATCAAAGCTGCTGCAGGCACAGGAAGAAACCAATCTTGCAGCAATTTACAACAACCAGTATGTAACACTGCTCAGCATGGTTACACCTGCAGTGGAAATGGAGGTTGTGTAGATGGCAAGTCTCAACAAACTGATAATATCCACCTATGAAAATCTTAAAGGAGTGGATTTTTCCACACCTGAATCTCTGGTGGATAAAAACCGTTCTCCTTACTGCCTTAATCTTATGCCGGATGCAAGCGGAAACCCTGTGAAACGTCCGGGATGGAAGATGGCTTACAAATACAGCGAAAAAATCAACGGATTGTGGAGATGTACAGTTAACGGACAGAAGTACACCATCTGTCACTGTGCAGACAAAATCTATCATGTGGAAAAAAACAATCTGATGATAAGGGGGGTGGCTGACAGCAGAAGTTGTGGGTTTTATGCATTTGACGGGGAAAAGGACCTGTTTTATATCCTTACATCGTCGGAATATCTGTGCTTTGACGGAAAATCCGTCACAAAGGTCAGCGACAATGCATATGTACCGCTGATTTCCATTGCAAAGTCGCCTGAAGGCGGCGGGGAAAGCTATGAAAGCATTAACTTTCTTACATCACGCAGGAGAGAAAACTTTATAGGCACCGACACGGCACTGGTATATCAGCTGGGTGCTGATGAAATAGAAGAGGTAATAAAAATTGAGGTGCTGCAGGCTGATGCAAGCAGAAAAACTCTGGAGGCAGATGTTGATTATACAGTGGATAATGCACTGGGCAGAATCACCTTTGTTTCGGCACATCCTGCAGTTATCACAGGGCAGGACAACATTTTTGTAACCTATTCAAAACCTGTAGAGGGATACAGGGAAAAAATTGAAGGCTGTACTGTATGTACAATGTATGGCCTTGGGGGTGAAAACAGGGTGTTTATGAGCGGCAATCCGCTTTGTCCGCAGAAAGACTTCTGGAGTGATGTGTACAACCCGTTTTATTTCCCGGATCTTAACTATTCGGTTATAGGCAGCGGACAGACTGCCATTATGGGATATCTAAAACTGGGGGATCAGCTGGGCATTGTAAAGGAAGGCAACGGACAGGATATTTCGCTGTATCTGCGCAGTGCATCGCTGGACGATGAGGGCAAAGCGGTTTTTACCGTACAGGGCGGCATAAGCGGCACAGGGGCAATATCGAAAAACTGTTTTGCACTTATAAATGATGAACCGCTGTATCTTTCGTCTACGGGAGTAATGGGGGTTGTAAACAACACAATTACCTCTCAGCGTGTGGTGGTCAACCGTTCAGGGCAGATTGATGCAAGACTGCTTGCTGAGGAGAACCTGAGTGACGCGACAGGCTGTGTATGGAAGGATTTTTACATAATTGCAGTCAACGGAAACTGTTATGTGCTGGATTCCCGCCAGATGGTTACACCGAAAGACGGAGACAGAAACTCCGGTTATGAGGCGTATTTCTGGAACAATGTGCCGGCAACATGTTTTGAGGTGGACAGGGATACCTTGTGGTTCGGCACTGCAGACGGACGCATATGCTTTTTCAAGGATGAAGTTCTGGGCAGTGAGTGTTATTCCGATGACGGGCAGCCAATACACGCTGTGTGGAAAACACCTGTTGAAGACGAGGGCAGAATTGACCGTTTCAAAACTTTGCAGAGAAAGGGCTGTCTTGTTACGCTGAGACCTTTTGCGGCGTCCAGCTGCAGTGTGTATATGAGCGTTGACGGCGGGGCAAAAAAACATGTGCAGAGCAAAACCCTGGATATTACGCCTATGTTTTCCAACGTGGATTTTGAAAGACTTACCTTTAACAACAATGCCAACCCGCAGGAAATATATTTTTATACAAAAATGAAAAGGTATAAACGCATTCAGCTGATATTTGAAAACAATGTGGCAGGAGAAGGCTTTGGTATACAGAAAATCACCAAGCTTTACAAACTTGAAAACTACAGCAAAAACAGGAGGTAAATTATGAAAATAACAGATGTTGAAATTGAAGCCCGCAATGTTAAAAGTGCACCTGACAAGCTTGCGGCAGAAGGTGAAATTTCCACAAGGGATATTAAACATATTTTTGATAATCTGCCTGAGTACATTGCAGAAAAACACAACGAACTGGTGAATTATCTGCTTAAAAACTACTATGTCAAAAGTCAGGTAGAGGAGGTTGTGGACAAAAAGGCAGATGCTTTCAGCAAAGGTACAATGATAAAGGACGATTATGACACCAATGACAACGGCAGTGTGGACAACGCCGATAAGGTAAACGGTTTCTGGTTCAGTTTTACCGATGCTCTTGGCAACCCTACCTCTGAACCATATATTCACTGGTACGAATAATGTAAAGAGGTGATTATATGGCAGCGGTACATAAAGCAATGCCTTTGGGTGCGGTTACAACAGGGGAAGGCAGCTGCGGCTGTGTAACTGTTGACGTGGTGGAAGAAAACAACCTGAGCCCTGTTCAGTCAGGGGCGGTGTATGCCCACGTTGCCGCACAGGTAGGCAATATTGAAATATTACTTGAAACGATATAAAGGAGAAGGATAAATGAGTGTATCAACACAGATAGAACGCCTGCAGGCGGACAGAAACACCATCAGAACCAAACTGATTGAACTTGGGCTTGTGCAGACGGGCGCCAACCTGACTGCCTGTGCTGCAGCTATTGAAGGCGTGGTTAAACGTGGTGCTGTTGACGTTGAAATAAAAGAAGGTACAAGCTACACCATCCCTGCGGGGTACCATAACGGCAGCGGTGTTGTAAAAGCAATAACCGATACTGCAGGCGAAGCGGAAAAATATAAAACACAGGCAAAAGGCCCGATTACACCAACCAAAAAGCAGCAAAGTATTACACCTGACGAAGGATATTATGCATTAAGTGCAGTTACCGTTGATGCAATCCCTGCAGAATATCAGGATGTATCCAGTGTTACTGCCACAAAGGATGATGTGCTTGTAGGGAAAATTTTTGTAGACAGCCTTGGCAATATCATCACAGGTGAAATGTCAAACAATGGTGCAGCGGGAAAAACACTTGATGTGACTACAATTTCCTACACCATTCCAAAAGGTTATCACAGCGGCACGGGCAAGGTTAACATTGTACTTGAGGAAAAAACTGTGGTGCCTAAAAAAACGGTGCAGACGATTACGCCGGCTGACGGCAAGGTTTTAAGCAAGGTGACGGTGAGTGCAATCCCTGATGAATACATCACCACCAATGATGCGGATGCGGTGGCGGCAGATATTCTTGCAGGCAAGACGGCATATGTGAATGGTGTGAAGGTAACCGGTGAAATGCTAAACAATGGCGCAGTTAACGAAAAGATAAGCAACCCTGGTTCATCACAGTTGCTTAATGGCGTAACATTTTCATACGCAATTCCAAAAGGCTACCATGACGGCAATGGTAAAGTTGAGGTTGTGGCGGAAACAGCAAGAATCACACCTGTAAAAGACCCTGACGGAAACAGCACAGTGTTGTTTCCAACAACTACTAATGGAGTAGGTGCCTTCTTTGACAAGGTAGTAGTAGAGTCTATCCCGCCTGAATACATCACCACCGATGATGCCGATGCAGTGGCAGCAAACCTGCTTAAAGACAAAACAGCCTATGTGGACGGCGTAAAGGTGACAGGCAGTATGCCGAACAACGGCAAGGTAACAGCAGCCATTGAAGGCCTTACAGCTGCCACATCAAGCTACACTATTCCTGCAGGTTATCACAACGGCAGCGGCACAGTAAGCCTTACAGGTGATATTGAAGAAGCACTTGCGGCAATTTAAGGCGGTGATGCTATGAGTATTCAGAGCGAAATCAACAGAATAAACAGCAATATTGCCAGCACCTATTCCGCTTTGGAACAGCAGGGTGCGGCAATGCCTGCTGCCCTTAACAGCGATAACCTTGCGGCAACGGTGGCAACGCTCAGCAACGGCACAAAGGTTTATTATGTGGAAGGCACAGGCACAACAGCAGGTGTGTGGACAGGCTCAATTGACGGGCTGACAGCTTACTATGACGGCTTGGCTATCCTGTATAAAATCAACATTGCAGGGGCAACTGCAACAACACTTAATATCAATGGTTTGGGTGCAATCACCTGTCGCAGAAATGCAGGTGCTTTGACAACCCATGTTCCTGTAAACAGTGTAATTCTGCTGACATATACAACCATTGACGGAACAGGTTATTTCACCTGGGCAGACTATGACAGCAACACAAAGGTAACACAGGCTGCAGCAATCACAACAGCAGGTGAATATCCTGTAATGCTTGGTTACAGCACAGCCACAACAGCAGTTACCAATACACTGAAAAAGACAACAACATTAAAGTACAACCCAAGCACAAAGGTGCTGACAGCACCGACTGTTAAGGGTAACCTGACAGGCAATGCCGACACAGCAACAAAAGCCTCACAGGATGCAAATGGCAACAATATTGCCGCAACCTATGCCACAAAAGCAGAAGTTGCAGAAAAAGCTGTGCCTGACTATGTTGTAACCGAAGCGGAAAGACTTGCCGCCCTTGTGCAGACAAGACAGGGTGAAAACACAATGACAATGATGTTCGGCAGTGATGTTCACCTGTCACTGACCAATGCAAACTCTGCACAGATGGTGGAAAGCGTAACCCATGCAGGACAGGCTATGGATATCCTTAAAAAGTCGGTTCATATTGACTTTTCGGCAATACTTGGCGACCTGATATGGGACGGGGACACAAACGAAGTGGGCACACAGACCATGAGAAAGGTACACAGCCTGCTGGGTGAACACGATTTCTGGACAGAGGGCAACCACGACTGTCAGTACAACGGTGAAACTATAACAAGACAGCAGAAGTTTGCAAACACAGGCAAATGGAACGAAGGTGCGGTATATGACGGCGCAAACAGACTTGGCGGTTACTGCTACAGGGACTACAGCGCATATAAAGTGAGGGTGATATGCCTTAACACCTGTGAGGATACAACAGGCGATATGACCATAAGCACGGCACAGCTTAACTGGCTTGCAGCGGCAATCAGCACAATGGCTGACGGCTGGAAATGTATTCTTCTGTCACATCATCCCCTTAACTGGCTGGGTAACAGCACGGCTGTTATGAACACAGTTGCCACATATAAGGATAAAGTTCTGTGCAATATTCACGGGCACGCTCACTGTTACCTTGTGGCAGAACTTGGCACAACAGGGGTAAAGCGTATAACAATACCAAATATCAACTTTTACCGCAACAACGAGTACGGCACAAATGGTGCAACGGAATACGGCGGTGTTGAAAATGGTGAAAGCACCACATACAACAAAACAGCAGACAGTGCAAATGACACAGCTTTCTGTGTGCTTACCCTTGACCTTGACAATATGATTATCTACGCTGACCGCTACGGAGCAGGGTATGACAGGGTGATAAGTCTCGAAGCAGAACTTGAAACATTTACTGTTACAAATTCTCTCACAAAAACAAGCACCAGCAACAGTGCAACAACTGCAGTTGAAGGTTCGGGTTATACAGCTACACTTACTGCAGACAGCGGTTATGAATTAAGCACAGTTAAGGTAACAATGGGCGGTACAGATGTAACAAGCAGTGTATACAGCAATGGGAAAATCACTATTTCTTCCGTTACAGGCGATATCGTTATTACAGCGGTATCTACCGAAGCAGTTGTGACACCAACATATACAAACCTTGTACCGACAAGCCTTGCTTCAGGCGGAGGCAGCGTTTACAACAGTACAGGTTATAAAAACGGTTACCGTCTGAACTCCAGTGGTACAGAAACGGCGCTGACTGGTGCAGCTTGTACAGGGTTTATACCATATAACGACCAGGTTATCCGACTGTTCGGTTCAAAATCCAAATATCTGAGCGACACAGGCTGGTATATTCAGTGTTACGACAGTTCATTTGCACATAGTGGCGGTGTGGCAGGTTCGGGTATATCAGCTGACACCACATTTGCTGTGCACCCGATATTAAAAACAGCAGACGGCAGCAATGCGTATATGTGGACTATCGACCCGAACAGTATTAGCAACGCAACAATCAAGAACTATCTGCTCAATGCTGTATATATCCGTATATCAGCACCAAGCTGTGCAGGCAGCGATATGATTGTTACATTTGACGAACCGATAGAATAAGGAGGGATATTATGGCAGAACATAAAGCAAGCAGACTGGGTATGGACCTTAAAACACAGCTTAAAATAAATGACGCATACACAAGAGGTATGCGTCTTGTATGGGAAAACCCGTTTCCTGAACAACAGTTCAGCGCACTGACAGTTGGATGTGACACCACAGAAAACGACCTTGTTGCGGTAAAATATAAAACAGCATCCACCTATACAGGCGGGAATGCATATTATGTATTCGGCAGAACAGGGGATAAGCTGGAAATGACAGCCTTTGCAGCAAAGCTGAGAAAAAGAACGGTTGAATTTGCAATAGGCGGTGTTATTTTTTCGAACGGCGGTTACTCATCATTTGGCAGTGAAGCCATAACAGCGGACAACAACATGATATGTCCTCTTGCGGTATATGTTTACAAAGATTTTTTCAAGTAATGGGGAGGTACAATGAATCTGAAGATTATTGATATATCCCGATATCAGCCGTCGGTTGATTATGCTCAGACGGTGCAGGACTGTGACGGGGTAATACTCCGCGCGGGACTTACATACTGGGGTGCACAGAATATGGGCAGGGACTCTTGCTTTGAAAAACATTATGAAGGTTTCAAGACTGTGGGATGTCCTGTAGGCGCATATTATTATTCTGCAGCAGACACTGTGCAGATGGCGGAAAAGGAAGCGGAATATTTTATATCTCTGCTTAAAGGAAAACAGTTTGAACTGCCTGTTTACTTTGATGTGGAAAACAACCAGCGTCAGGGCAGCCTGACAAAGGAACAGCTTACACAGATTGTGGACGCATTCTGTTCGAGGATGGAAAAGGCAGGGTATTTTGTGGGGATATATGCTTCAACCAGCTGGCTTAAAAACAAAATGGACAGCGGTTATCTTGGCAAAAAATACACCTTGTGGAAAGCGGACTATCGTCTGCTGTATGACAAAAAAATCCCATGTCATATGCATCAGTACACATCATCAGGGGCGGTAAAAGGGATAAGCGGAAATGTGGATATTTCCCATTGTTATATGGATTTTGCATCGGTAATAACCGCAAAGGGATTTAATGGCTTTACGGGACAGACCGGGCTTAAAACTTTCACCGTCAAAGCACCGCAGAAGGAAATTTCCGCGTTTGTTGCAAAGGCAGAGGAAATGGAAATTAAAAATTATACAGTGACATAAATTTGCAACAGGGAGGCAAAGCCTGCCTCCCTTCTTTAAAAGAAAGGAGGTACAATGAAAGATATTGACAGAATAAAAATTGTGTTTATCACAGTGTTCACAGCGGTAAACACCGCCCTGGGCAGCCTTGCAGTACCTTTTTATCTGCTTGTTGTGACAAATATTATCGACTACGGTACAGGAATATGTGCATCTGTGTGCATGGGAGAAAAAATTTCCAGCGCAAAAGGGTTTAAGGGCATTGCAAAAAAAGTGTGCATGTGGCTGCTGGTACTTGTAGGTGCAATTGTGGATTATATGATGCTTGAGCTGTCTCATACACTGCATATTGAAACAGGCTTCGGCAGTCTGGTGGCTGTTGCGGTGGTGTTCTGGCTGCTTGCCAACGAACTTATTTCCATTCTGGAAAACATAGGGGACATAGGAGTACCGTTGCCTGCATTTTTAATGAAAATTCTGGAGATGATAAAAGAAAAAACCGAATATACTGCGGAAAATGAGCAGGAATGACGGAATAAAGTGTGAAAAGATATTTATATTTTATAAACTGTCAGTCCGATTTTGCGGGATGCAGCGAATGCTCTTGTTCATACTGTTGTTTTTTATTGAACCAAAAAGAAAGATCAATCTTCTGTTTTTATTTGTATAAACATTTAATATGAACTGAATAAAATCTGTTTTATGGCAAATACTATCTGCAGATATACTGCAGAAAGGATTTGAAAAATATGGATATAAACCGTGGTGAAGTTTACTATGCTGATTTAAGCCCTGTAGTCGGCTGTGAACAGGGTGGTACACGCCCTGTGGTAATTGTGCAGAACAATGTGGGCAACCGACATTCCCCTACCGTTATTGCAGCGGCAATAACCTCCCGGCAGGACAAAACCAGCATGCCTACACACATCAGCGTCAAAGGTGAAAGCTGCGGACTTGCCAAAGACAGCGTTGTGCTGCTGGAGCAGATAAGAACAATTGACAAGCAGCGCCTGCGGGAAAAAACAGGCAGACTGACAAATGAAGATATAAAAAAACTTAATATTGCACTGAATATAAGTTTCGGGCTTAACGAATAACTACTTAACATATTTAAAACAGAATTAATCCGGCGGGCTGTTGCACGGCATTGTGCAGCCCGCCGTTCTGTTTGCAGACAAAGAAATTATACATTGCACAAAATCTATATCATTTGTTGACAATGCAAATGCAAAAAGAGTATATTTAAAACATATATAATTACCTTTAAAATGAGGATGTGAAACTATTATGGACAACAGAGTGTCAAAAGGTCTTGTGGACTTTTTAAATAACAGCCACAGCCATTTTCACGCAGTGGAAAATGTAAAAAAACAGCTTGTGGAAAACGGCTTTGCCGAAATCTGCGAAGGTGAAAAATGGAACGTTGAAAAGGGCGGAAAATATTTTGTAACCCGCAACGATTCTTCCCTTATTGCATTTAAAATTCCTGAAAATGAATATGTGGGCTTCAACATCGTGGCAAGCCACAGTGATTCTCCTTGCTTTAAAATCAAGGAAAAAGGGGAACTTGTGCAGGGTGAATATGTTTCCCTAAACACAGAGCGTTACGGCGGTATGATTATGTCCACCTGGCTTGACCGCCCTTTGTCCGTTGCAGGCAGGGTCATGGTTAAAACCAAAAACGGTTTTGAATCAAAACTTGTGGATATTGACAAAAACCTGCTTATAATACCTAACCTTGCAATACACATGGACCGCACAGCAAACGACGGCAAAAAGTTTAACCCGCAGAGCGATATGCTGCCGCTGTTTGGCGATTTGAGCCGCAAGGGTCAGTTTGAACAGGTGATTGCTGATGCTGCCGGTGTGGCAAAGGAAGATATAATTGCAAAAGATCTGTATCTTTACAATCGCGACAACGCCTGCTTTATGGGGCTTGAAGATGAGTTTATCGGCAGCGGCAGACTTGATGACCTGCAGTGTGTTTACACATCTATGGACGGCTTTATTCATGCAGGACATTCAGATAGTATTGCGGTGCTGGCTGTGTTTGACAACGAAGAAGTTGGCAGCGAAACCAAACAGGGCGCGGCATCCACATTCCTTTTTAACACACTTACACGAATCAACATCGTGCTTGGTTACGATGATGAAAAGTATATGATGGCACTGTGTCATTCCTTTATGATTTCTGCGGACAATGCACACTCAGTACATCCTAACAATATGAGCATTGCGGACCCTACCAACCGTCCTTATATCAACAAAGGCGTGGTTGTTAAACACAATGCAAACCAGCGTTACACAACCGATGCAGTAAGCAATGCGGTGTTTAAACAGCTGGCAGAAAAAGCAGGTGCAGAACTGCAGCATTTTGCAAACCGCAGTGATATTCTTGGCGGCGGCACACTTGGCAATATTTCCAATAACCGCGTGGCGCTCAACACAGTGGACATCGGTTTGCCTCAGTTTGCAATGCACTCCAGTTTTGAAACTGCAGGGGTAAAAGATACCGAAGATTTTGCAGCAATCTGCAAAGTGTTCTATGAATGTTCAGTAGTTAAAAACGGCAATAATTATACATTGAAATAAAGGTGGTACGATTATGAAAATAGGCGTTATCGGCACAGGTGTTATCGCTTCCGCAATGGTTACAGGTTTCTGTGACTGGGAATGTGAACACGAATTTATTCTCTCTCCAAGAAATGCAGAAAAATCTGCAGCACTTGCGGCAAAATATCCAAACTGTACAGTAGCAAAAGACAACCAGGATGTATTGGATAATTGCGAAACAGTTATCCTTGCGGTTGTTCCACAGAAAGCGGAAGAAATTCTTTCTCCGCTGACTTTCCGCAAAGATCTCAAGGTTATCAGCCTTATCCCGGTGCTCGGCCTTGAAAAAATTGCCGAAATTATCGGTGAAACAGCAATTCTTGTGGACGTATTGCCACTGCCATTTATCCGTCAGCGTATCGGACCTGTGGTTATCAATCCGCCTTGCAAGGAAATTGAAGATCTTATCAGACCACTCGGCGATCTGATTGCCCTTGAGGACAAAACCGAAATGGCTGCAATGAGAACAATAACAGCACTTATGAGCCCGTTTTATGAACTGTGTTATGCTGTTACCGAATGGGGCATGGAAAACTCTCTGAGCGAACCTGCTTCCAAAATGTATACAACCAGCTTTTTCAAAGCTCTCAGCATTATGGCAAGCCAGACAGAAGAAGGCAAACTGAAGGAACTTGCTGAAGAAATGACACCGGGCGGTCTCAACTGGCAGGCAACCAACTATCTTAAAGACAACGATGCTTTCCACCACTGGCAGCTTGCACTTGATGCAATAATGGAACGCGTGACAGGTGTTAAAAAAGAAGACAGAAAATAATACTTATATATGATTAAAACCGCTTTCAGTATAAAACTGAAAGCGGTTTTTGATTGCGTAATATGGTGCATATAATATGTTGTTGAGTTAAAAAAGGCGTAAAACGGTCGGTATAATTCAGAAAATGTAATTCTGAGCGGCGTCAGGATTTTCTGTGTTTTATCAGACCGACGGCAGCCTATGCTTTATATATTTATTTTTTGTTCATAATTACCTTTGCAACAGCTTCCACTACAGCATATGCTACGCCTGCAACAGGCCAGATAATCCAGGTGCGGTGCCATGCAAAGCTTGTAAAGCTTATGTACAGGTAAATTGCAGTTATACTGCACCAGTAGATTGTTGCAATAGGGTCAAGACGGCGTTTTGTCTGTTTTTCAATGTCAGAAAACTCACCTTCCTGCAAAAGTTTCTGATAACATCCGTGAACAATACCCACTTTTACAAACAGGAATACTGCAACGGCAATAAGCAGGAGCAATATATCCACAAGAATTGTATAGATGTAGTCTTCAAAGCCAAAGCCGCTGAAAATCATAAGAGGGACAACACCTGCAATGCAAAGAGTAACACCGATAGCTATTGAATATATATAAGTTTTTTCAAAAGCAGCTTTTTTCTTTTCAACAATTCCTTTTACGCCGTATTCAAGGGTGATGGCGCTTTTTTCAAGAAAGTCCCATTTACCGGTCTGAAGTCCGCACACAATCAGCACGGCAACACCCATTGCAACTATCAGCAGCAGTATTGCAACGCCAATGCCGCCCATAACATCTTCATAAGGTGCATATTTTGCCATTTCTGATATACCGCCGAGAAAGATGAGCGGTATTGGTGAAATGATGCACAGTGCAACGCCGAGGCCAAAAAATCCGGCCAGCCTTTCACACAGTGACATATATGTATTTGCATCTTCTAAAGTTACAAGCACGCTTTCGTCATAATCATAGCTTGCTGCGGTTTCTCTTGTAGGATTTACAGGGAGCTCTGTTATATCGTCTTTTAAAAGATAGTCGGTGGACACACCAAAAATGGAACTCATTTTTATTATCTTGTCAAGGTCGGGAATGGATAAACCGCTTTCCCATTTGCTTACCGACTGTCGGCTTACTGCCAGTTTGTCTGCCAGCTGTTCCTGGCTCCAGCCCTGCTGTTTTCTTAAAGCTATTATTTTATCTGCCAATATCATAATATCTTCCTTTCGCTTTTTACAATAAAACCAATTGCGGAATGAAAGCTTTCTTTATGCCTTAATTATACCTGCAACCACACAAAAAAGCTACCAATCAGTCTTGGAAAAATGTAAACCGACGGTTGCAGCAAAACTTTTTGCGGTTGCAAAAGCGGTTTCACCTGTTGTTTTTATATTATACATCATTTGTTCATATGTTTAACACTGTTTTACAACATTTTTTGTTTATCATAAATTATATAATATAAAATATACAGGAGGCGACAAAATGAAAAACAAACCTGAAATGCCAAAGATTGAAAGCCGTCTAAGACACAATATTCTTGAAATGCCAAAATCCATATACGAAGCTTCGGGCATACTTGTGTATGGCAGACGTATCAAAAGCCTTGTTTTTACAACTGATATTGCAATTATCCGCAACTGCGATGCTGATGCTGTGCTGGCAGTTTATCCTTTTACACCTCAGCAGATTATAGGGGATGCAATTATACAGGCATCCTATGTTCCTGTTTTTTGTGGTGTTGGCGGCGGAATAACAAATGGTCAGCGTTCGGTAAACCTTGCCAAAGATGCCGAAATGCACGGTGCAATGGGGGTTGTTATGAATGCGCCGGTATCCAATGAGAATATCCGTATGGTGGCAGAGGAAATAGATGCTCCTGTAATTGTAACAGTGGTCAGCGCCGACACCGATATACAGGCACGCCTTGATGCAGGGGTGTCAATTCTCAACGTGGCAGGAGGACCTGATACTCCTGAAATTGTGCGCAAAATCAGGGAAAAATTTCCTGATGTGCCAATTATGGCATCAGGCGGCAACACAGATGAATTTATCCGAAAAACTATCGAGGCAGGTGCAAATGCAATTACATATACACCGCCTTCAACCAATGAATTGTTTAAAAAGCTTATGGCAAAATACAGGGAAAAATAAAAAAGGTTGTCACGAATTGTTCTGCAACAAAAAAGCCCGTCTTGCCGGTAACCTTACAACAGGAAAACATAAAACCGATTGCCAACGCAAAAAGGCAGCTGCGGTGCCATAAACATTTGCATTACATAAAACAGTGCTGCGTGTTTATTACTTGTGCCGGCACTTTTTGTGCATAAACAGACAAAAATGTACCCACCAAATCACTTTACGGTGTTTTGGTGGGCATTTTAGTTTTCTTGCCGTGATGTCGCTTGACGGGCTTTTGTTATTTGTTTACAGGAGCATGTTTTACTCTGTCTCTTTCTTCAGCACGTTTGCCGTCGTTAAAGCGGTCAACTGTACCAACAAGGTAACCTGTAATGCGGCGGATTCTTTCAAATTTAACGCCTTCGCCAACCATTTTTGTTTCTGGGTTATAGTTCATAATGTGCCTCCTTGTGTTATTGTCAGTTTTGTTGTATAAACCGGGATATCAACAGAACTGAAGGTAAGGACTGGTGCCCACATCAGTCCGGTGATGTTAAGTGATGCGGGCCGGTGTGGGCAGCGGCCCGTACAGAAATATATCTGAATGATTGATTAAATTTTGTTAGGAATTCTGTCAGCTTCTTCAAGCTGGTTGCCGCACTGGCCAAGTGTTGCAGCATTCAGGTGTTTGTAAAGGCCAAGTCTCTGCAGTTTTTCAAGCGGAACACCTTCACCGTCACGTCTGCCGCAGCGTGGGCAAACATCACCGATAATGCCGTTGTATCCGCAGACAGGGTCGCGGTCAACAGGGTGGTTGATTGCACCGTAGCCGATGCCTGCTTCCTTCATGCATCTTACAACAGCTTCAAATGCTTCAAGGTTCTGGCTTACATCGCCGTCAAGTTCAACATATGTGATGTGACCTGCATTTGTAAGTGCGTGGTAAGGTGCTTCGATGTTGATTTTATCGTAAGCGGAAATTTCATATGCAACAGGCACATGGAAACTGTTTGTGTAGTATTCCTTGTCTGTTACACCTTTGATTTCGCCGAAACGTTTTTTGTCAATTCTTACAAAACGGCCGGACAAGCCTTCTGCAGGTGTTGCAAGGAGGGAGAAGTTGAGTTTATATCTTTCGCTGTATTCGTCGAGAATTCTTCTCATAAAGCCGATAATTTCAAGACCTTTTTTCTGTGCCTCTTCGCTTTCGCCGTGGTGTTTGCCGTACAGTGCAGTCAGTGTTTCTGCAAGGCCGATAAAGCCAACGGAAAGAGTGCCGTGTTTGATTACTTCGCCTACTTCGTCATCAATGCCAAGTTTATCAGAGTCAATCCAAACGCCCTGACCCATAAGGAACGGGAAGTTTCTTACACGTTTCTTTTTCTGTATTGCAAAGCGGTCCATAAGCTGTTTTGCACACAGGTCAAGATATTTTTTAAGGTTGCGGTAGAACAGGTCTTCGTCACCTTTTGCTTCAATAGCAAGTCTTGGCAGGTTGATGGAGGTAAAGGACAGGTTGCCACGGCCGTAAGTGATTTCGTTGTTAGGGTCATATGTGTTTGCAACAACACGTGTGCGGCAGCCCATGTAACCGATTTCTGTTCTTACATCATCAGGGTTGTAGTATTTAAGGTTGTATGGAGCATCCTGGAATGAGAAGTTAGGGAACAGACGTTTAGCACTTACCTTGATAGCAAGCTGGAACAAATCGTAGTTTCTTTCGCCAGGGTTGTAGTTGATGCCTTCTTTTACACGGAAAATCTGAATAGGGAAGATTGGTGTTTCGCCGTGGCCAAGGCCTGCATCTGTTGCAAGGAGAACGTTTTTCATAACCATTCTGCCTTCATCAGATGTGTCCATACCATAGTTGATGGATGAGAACGGTGTCTGTGCACCTGCACGGGAATGCATTGTGTTCAGGTTGTGGATAAATGCTTCCATTGCCTGATATGTAGCCTTGTCAGTTTCATCTTCTGTTCTTGTAAGTGCAAAATGCTGTGCTTTTTCGGCATTTTCCGGGTCTTTTACAAGTTTTTTAAGTGCTTCCAGTTCAAGAGCAACATAAGTTTCATCAGGTGTGATTCTTGGCATTGCACCGCATTTTTCTGTAATTTCAGCGCTTATTTCTTTCAGCTGGTCATAGCTTACGCTTTCGCCGTAAACATCAAGCACCTTTGCAATGTTTTTAAGGTACAGTTTGCGGTATGTTTTTCTTACGCCGTCTGCAAGGCCGTAGTCAAAGTTTACAATACTCTGGCCGCCGTGCTGGTCGTTCTGGTTGGACTGAATTGCAATACAGGCCAGAGCGGAATAGCTCTGGATGTCGTTTGGTTCTCTCAGGAAACCGTGACCTGTGCTGAAACCGCCTTTGAACAGCTTGATAAGGTCAATCTGACAGCAGGTCATTGTAAGAGCATAGAAGTCAAAGTCGTGAATATGGATGTAACCGTCACGGTGAGCTTCTGCCTGGTCAGGGCTGAGAAGAAACTTGAGGAAATAATCCTTTGCACTTTCACTGCCGTATTTAAGCATTGTGCCCATTGGTGTGTCACCGTCAATGTTTGCGTTTTCACGTTTAACGTCACTGTCCAAAGCATCGCTGAATGTGATTTCGTCAAAAACCTGAACAAGCTTTGTTTTTCTTTCACGGATTGTGTTGCGGCTTGCACGGTAAAGAATATATTTCTTTGCAACGTTGTCAAGGCCGCCGGCCATGAGCTCATGTTCCACCTGGTCCTGAATTTCTTCAACGCTTGGTGTGGATTTGCTGTTCTGGTTGTTGAAATATCTTTCAACGGATTCTGTTATCTCGTCAGCTTTGTCAAAGTCTGTGTTGCCGCTGGCTTCCATAGCTTTAAGGATAGCCATTTTAATTTTGTTGCGGTCGTAGATAACAACTCTGCCGTCGCGTTTGATAATACTTGTAAGCATGGTTTTATGTTTCCTCTTTCCCCAAAATTTATAATTAAGATTTTTGATTGATAAGTTTAAAAATACGACTAGATATTGTCGCATTAATTATTATACACTTCAATATCTTGTGTGTAAAGTGCGGGGATGTATAATATATATAGAATTTGACACCTTTTTTTTAGTTATTTTTCTATACAAAAAAGGCTTGACAAATTTTTATGACAAAACAAAGGGGAAAAACTTGTTTTTTTAAATTGTTACAGAAAGATTGTGAAATAAAAGCCAAACTACTAATTTGAAACAATTTGTGAATTGTGCGGCTTTTTGCTTTTATAAATATGGCGTTTATGATAATATAGATATGGTTAAAACAAATTGTTCAAGGAGTTTACAGATGAAAAAATTTCTGACCTTGTTTTTTACATCGGTTATGGTGACAGTTTTTCTGGCATTTACCGCTTATGCTGAACAGACGGCAGAAAAACCTCAGCTTACCGACAATGCAAACAGCTGGCGTTACGAAAACGGCCAGCCGATAACCGACCCGTACGGAACACTTCTGCTGGCAGAGGATGCATACCACCCGAATGCCACACTTACGGGCATTGATGTCAGCAAACATCAGGGGGTTATCGACTGGGAAAAAGTTAAGGCAGCGGGAATAGATTTTGCAATTATCCGCTGCGGTTATGCAGAAGATAAAGCAGAATATGACGATACAAGATGGCACTACAATGCATCTGAATGTGAAAGACTGGGTATACCTTATGGCGTTTACCTTTATTCCTATGCATTCAATGTGGCGGAAGCAGAAAGTGAGGCAGACCATGTGCTGCGCCTTGTGGAAGGATACAATCCGTCACTGCCGATATACTATGACATGGAGGACAACTCCACTTTGCCTTATGACCATGTGGCAATGGCAAATGCATTCTGTCAGAAAATAAGTGATGCGGGATATCCTGTGGGTATCTATGCAAGCAAATACTGGTGGCTTACATATCTTAAAGATCCAAGCCTTGATAAATGGTACAGGTGGGTTGCACAGTGGAATACCGAATGCAACTACAACGGACGATATGAAATATGGCAGTATCACAACAAGGGTCGTGTTGACGGCATAAATACCGATGTGGATATGAACTTTCTTATCGGATACCCTGAAGACCACGGCGTTGCGGCGGGTACACAGCTTTCGGGGGCATTGGCAGAAAACGGAATGCCGAAACTCAGCTGGAATGCTGTCAGCGGTGCAGTCGGATACAAGGTTTACCGTTCAGAGCGCCGCAACAGCGGATACACTGCAGTTGACACAACAGCAGCTGTATATACCGACACAGCGGCCGGTATGGGCAAAACATACTACTACAAGGTAAAGGCTGTGTTCCCTAACGGAAGCATGAGCGGTTCCAGCAATATTGTGGAAATAACCACAAGACTGGACACACCCGAAGTAACTGTGAGTGCAGATGCCTCCACAGGCAAACCGAAGCTCAGGTGGAACAGTATTAACAATGCTTACGGCTATGAAATTTACCGCAAGGCAGCTGCCGAAAGGGAATATACCCTTAACGGAACTACAAAAGATACTTTTTTCACTGATACATCTGCACAGACAGGCACAATATATTATTATCAGGTAAGGGCAGTGTACAGTGACAGCGAAGCTAAATCTTCTTTCAGCACGGCACAGAGTGTTGTGTGCAGGCTTCCTGCTGTAAATGTAAGAATTTCTGTGTCAGACGGTGCAAAGCTCAGCTGGGCACCTGTGGAACAGGCAACGGGATATAATGTTTACCGTGCATCGGAATGGAATGGGGAATACAAGCTGATAAAAACAACATCTGGCAACACATTTACCGATACATCGGGTACGGATACTGATTATTACAGGGTAGAGGCTGTTTACAAAAACAGCAGCGCAAACAGTGCCCGCTCGCTTATTACAGGCAGAAACTACAATCAGCCGAAAATTACCATAAAAACTACAAGCCTGACAGCGGAAGGCACAGCGGAAATAAGCTGGCCGCAGTCTGCTGCGGCAACAAGCTATGAGGTTTACTGCTCGGCAAGCCGCTACGGAAGTTACAAACCGGTTTGTGTCACATCAGGCACAAGCTTTGTCAACAGCGGTGCCGAAAACGGAAAGACATACTATTACCGCATAAAAGCGGTTTACTGCCCGAGAGCACTCCATACAGCAGCTGCTCTGCAATAAAGCAATATATAAAATTTCACAAAAAAACTCCCGGCATATTATCTGCCGGGAGTTTTGTTTTTATCAGATAAAAAATGTTATTGTCAGCTTATGCTGTCAAGAATATCCTTCATTCTCTTTGCAAGACCGGTTGCCTTTTCAACAGGCAGGGAACATACAGCCACACGGATACCTTTGTTTACCTGAACGGTAAAGATGTTGTTTTCCATCAGTATTTCGTGATATTTTTCGCGTATGGAATTGTCTACCTTTATGGTGATGAAAAATCCTTCCTTGTAAGGGTACAAAGGCAGGTTGCAGTCGGCAGATTCTTTTACAAAGATGTCGCTGCGTGCCTTTAACAGTTTTATGTACCCTTCTTTTTCTGCCATAAATTCTGCTTTGTGGTTTTTAATTAAGTTTACAAAGTTGTGCATTGCACCGTTGTTTACATTGCTCCAGAGAGCTCTGGCGGATTTTTCAAACACAATTTCAGCCTGTCTTACACTTTCAGCATCTTTTGCGGCAATTACAGCAGCACCACAGCGCATACCGTAGCTTGTCAGTGTTTTGGAACAGCTGAAAGCAATGACAACCATCACATTTTCGCTTATCTTTTCAAAGTTTTTCATATACGCTCTTGAATTTTCAAGGTCGTAGGAATAGTCGATGTATGCTATATCATTGAGAATAATGCAAGGTGTGGTTTTGCCAACTTCGTTTAAAAAGCTGATAAGCTGGGCCCATTCGGCATCAGTCATTGAATAGCCTGTAGGGTTATGGCAAGGGTCGTTTATTACAATGACAATGCGGTTCTGTTTACCTTTGAGGGCGTTTACCTGTGTCTTTATGCTTTCAAGGTTAAAATTGTCGTTTTCGTCAAACATATTGTACTGTACACAGCCAAGCTGTTTGTCCTTTGCCATAATGGCATAGCTTGTCCAGGCAATGTCAGGTACAAGCACTGTTTCGCCTGTTTCCAGAAATTCGCCTATGCCAAGGCTTACAGCCCCTGTGCCACCGGGTGTTGCAACAACACTGCTGTGAATTTCTGTGCCTTCCAGCACCCAGTCGGTGCAAAGGGAACGAAAATCAGGGTTGCCCATAAAACCGCTGGCATAGCCCGCCTTTTGTTTGGGGGTTACTTCGTCAAAACTTTTAAATACGCTTTCCATTGCAACAAGGTTGCCGTCTTCACTGTAAAGCGAACCGAGTGTTGCATCGGTAACGTTTTCTGCACCATACTGTTCCTTGGCGGCGACAGCTTTGCGTACAATGGTGAAAACTGTATCTACTATAGGGTTTTTGTCTGCACTGTTTTTAATAAAATTCATACTGTATTACCTCCGCGGCACACTGTCAGGCGCCTGTTTTTTGCAGTTGCTGCTGTTTATAATATCCTGCTGGTACTCTTTGCTTATGCGCATCATCTGCACAAGCATTTCCCTGTAATAAGGTTTAAGCTTTTCATCTTTTATCTTTGCAAGATTTTTTTCGATAACTTCTTTTTCCCTGTCACCGTCAAAAACAGGCAGATTGTTTTCCATTTTGAAAGCAACCACGTCTTCAACGGCGTGCATACGCTGTTCAAAATGCTGTGCAATATTTTCGTCACATACATTGATTGTCTGTCTTGCCTGCTCAAGTTTGTTCACAACAGCACCTCCCTGCAAAAGGATAATTTATTTAAAGTATATCACAATGTTCTGTAATAACAACCGATTTTTCAAAAAAATATGCATCGCTGCCGTTATTACTTGATTTAATATATAAAAATATAGTAAACTAAAATATTATTAAAGAATAAATTTTCATATGTTATTTACAGCAGTTTATACGGATACAGACAGGAAAAAAAGGAGGGGGATTATGGAGTTTACAGTTAAACTTGCCGATGCACAAAGCCGTGTGATTATTGAAAAAGGCTGTCATGCCCGTCTGAAAGATTACTTCAGCCACACAGGCAGGGTTATGGTTATCAGCGACGACAATATCCCCGCCGGTTTAAAGGAAACTGTTTTAAATCAGTTTGACGGTGCAATCCTGGCCGAAGTACCTCAGGGCGAAACAGCAAAAAGCTTTGAGGTTTACGGTAACCTGCTGACAACTCTGCTGGAAAACGGTTTTTCACGCAAGGACCTTGTAATCGCCCTTGGCGGCGGTGTTGTAGGGGACCTTGCAGGTTTTGTGGCAGCCACATACAAAAGAGGATGCCGTTTTATATCCATTCCTACCACAACACTTTCCCAGATAGATTCTTCCATAGGCGGCAAGGTGGCAATAAACCTTAACGGCATAAAAAACTGTGTGGGCAGTTTTTATCACCCTGAAATTGTGTTTGTGGACATTGATACCCTTAAAACCCTGCAGCCGCGCCATTTTTATAACGGTCTTGTGGAAGCACTCAAAGCAGGCTGTATCCGCGATGCACAGCTGTTCGGTATTTTTAAAGACCACGCTCATGAAATCAGTGCGGACAGCCCTTATCTTGAACAGATAATCACAAAAAGTCTGCTTATAAAACGCGATGTTGTGCAGCAGGATGAAAAGGAACAGAATTTAAGAAAAATCTTAAACTACGGCCACACCATAGGTCACGCCATCGAAAGCGTTTACAATCTGCACGATTATTACCATGGCGAATGTGTTGCCAACGGTATGGTGATGATATGTGAAGATGCACAGATAAAATCCGACCTTGTGGAAATACTTGGCAGAATGCATATTCCGTTTGTCAAAGAGATGGACATGGAAAAATGTATTGAATTTATAAAAAACGACAAAAAAGCCAGCGGGGATGCCATTGATGTAATAAAGGTGGACCGCATAGGCGAAGCATATATCGAAAAGATTAAAATTGATGAACTTAGGAAATATTTCGGGAGTTAAGCTATGAAAAGTGTAATAGGCAAAAATATTACATTGGCCCTTTACGGTGAAAGCCACGGCAGGGCAATCGGCGTTGTGGCAGATGGTTTTCCGGCAGGGATAAAGGTTGATACTGACTTTATTCAATCCCAGCTGGACAAGCGCAAACCAAAGGGCAAAATATCAACACAGCGCAGGGAAGAGGACGATTTTGTTATAATCAGCGGTGTGTTCAACGGCTTTACCACAGGCACTCCTGTACATATCATGATTGAAAACAAAGCTCAGCACAGCGGGGACTATCACCCTGAACTGCCACGCCCAAGCCACGCAGACTATGCGGCACATGTAAAATATGCAGGCTTTGAGGACTGGCGCGGCGGCGGACATTTTTCAGGCAGACTAACCGCACCGGTTGTTGCTGTGGGGGCAATAGCAATTGATGTGCTTAAAAACAAAGGCATAACAATCGGCACACATATAAAAAAATGTCAGCACGTTGAAGACAGGAATTTTGAAAACTATGCCGATGATATTGCCCTGTGCAACTCGGAATATTTTGCAACACTTGATAAAAATGCCGGCACACAGATGCAGCAGCACATTGAAAACACCGGTGCTGACTGTGACAGCGTTGGCGGCGTGCTGGAAACTGCTGTACTGGGTTTGCCTGCAGGCGTGGGAGAACCTTATTTCAACAGCCTTGAAAGCGTGCTCAGTCATTATCTGTTTTCTATCGGCGGTGTAAAAGGGGTGGAATTCGGCCTTGGTTTTGATTTTGCCGATCACCTCGGAAGCGAAGTTAATGATGCCTTTGAAATGTTTGAAGGCAGGGTGGTTACAAAAACCAACAACAACGGCGGAATAAACGGCGGTATCAGCAATGGTATGCCGGTTGTTTTCCGCACAGCAATCAAACCTACACCGTCAATTTTCAAAACACAGGACACCGTTGACCTTAAAACAATGGAAAATGCAAAACTTACCCTTACAGGCCGTCATGACCCTGCAATTTTCCACCGCGCAAGAGTGGTGGTGGACAGCATGACTGCCCTTGCGCTGCTCGATTTGCTTGTGCAGCGTTATGGCGAAAGGTGGCTTAGTGAATGAAAGTTGGGCTTATAGGCGAAAAACTGGGGCACAGTTTTTCAAAACCGATACACGAAAGCATTGCAGATTATACCTATGACATTATGCCTTTAAGCCGTGAAGAGTTTCCGGCTTTTATGGAAAAAAAGGCATTTGATGCAATCAATGTGACAATTCCGTATAAGGAAATGGTTATTCCGTACTGCGATTTTATGGACGATAAGGCAAAACAGATTGGTGCTGTAAATGCAGTAAAAAACATTGACGGCAAACTTTATGCTACAAACACCGACTTTGACGGGCTTAAATGGATGATTGAAAAACATTTTGACCTTGGCGGTAAAACTGTAGCAATATGCGGTTCGGGCGGCACAAGCAAAACGGCGTTTGCGGTGTGCAAGGCACTGGGGGCAAAGGAAATTATCCGTGTTGCCCGCAACAGAGGGGAGCCTTTTATTACCTACGGGCAGATGAAAGACCGCAAAGATATTGAATTTGTCCTCAATACCACAAGCGTGGGCATGCTGCCCGACATTATGTCATCAATTGTGGATTTAAACGATTTTCCTGCCTGTCAGGGCGTTATTGATGTGGTATACAATCCTTTGTGTACAAGCCTTTGTATGCAGGCAAAACAGAAAAACATTCCATACATCTCAGGGTTGGAAATGCTGGTGGGACAGGCTGTAAGTGCTGTGGAATTTTTTACAGACAAAACTGTTGACCACAGCCTTGTTGACAGCATTGCACATAAACTTTACCGTGACAAACAGAACATTGTGCTTATCGGTATGCCAAGCTGCGGCAAAACAAGTCTCGGCAAAAAGCTGGCGGCTAAACTTGACATGGATTTTGCTGACATGGACGCTGAAATTGAAAAAACTTCAGGGATGACTATACCGCAGATTTTTGACAGGGATGGTGAAAGCGGATTCCGTCAGATTGAAACTGAAGTGTGCATTGAACTTTCAAAACGCAATCATACCGTTATCAGCTGCGGCGGCGGAGCAGTAAAAAATCCGCTCAATATGCAGGTGCTTGGCCTTAACGGTTATATAATTTACATAAAACGTGATGTGGCCAAACTGGCTACAGGCGGCAGCCGTCCTTTAAGCACCAGCCGTGCCGCATTATATAAAATGGCGGAGGAACGTTTTCCTCTGTATGAAAAATACAGTGATGCAACCGTTGAGAACAACGGGTATTTCGGCTATGCACTGGAAAGACTGATGGAGGTGTGCAATGAAAATCTTGGTTATTAACGGCCCTAATATCAATATGCTGGGCATAAGGGAAAAACATATCTACGGCACACAGAACTACGAAACTCTTGTGGAAACCTGCAAAAAAACAGGAGAACAGCTGGGGGTGGAAATTGAATGTTATCAGTCCAACCACGAAGGCAACCTGGTGGACAAAATTCAGTGGGCATATTTTAATGACATTGACGGCATTGTTATTAATCCGGGTGCATATACACACACCTCAATTGCAATTCTTGATGCGGTAAAAGCGGTTATGATACCAACTGTGGAGGTGCATATTTCCAAGGTTGAGGAAAGAGAAGCTTTCCGTCAGATTTCATACATACGTCAGGCCTGTTACAGAACAATTACAGGTTATGGCATTGACGGCTATGCAATGGCAATCAAATCTTTGGCAAACGGAGAATATAAATTATGATTATTACATTAAAAAATGACGCCCCGCAAAGGCTTATACAGCAGCTTGTAGACGAGTTTAAGTCACAGGGGTTTGAAATACATGATTCTGTGGGTAAAAACTATCATATCATCGGCCTTATCGGTGACACTACAAATGTGGATGAAAGACAGATAAAAGCCAATCTGATTGTAGAAAATGTTACCCGTATTGCTTCACCGTATAAAAAGTCCAACCGATTTTTTCATCCCGAAGACAGCATCATTGACGTCAACGGCATAAAAATAGGCGGCAAGGAAAAAATTGTTGTTATCGGCGGTCCATGTTCTGTTGAAGGGCTGGACCACATATGCAGCATTGCACAGCAGGTCAAAGATGCAGGCGCGGTTATGCTGCGCGGCGGTGCATACAAACCTCGTACATCACCGTACGCTTTTCAGGGACTGGAAACGGAAGGTATACTTGACATGGTGGAAGCACGCAACCGTACAGGTCTGCCTATTGTAAGTGAACTTATGGATTCTGACCAGATTGACGAGTTTGAAAAATATGTTGATGTAATACAGATCGGTGCCCGCAATATGCAGAACTTTACCCTTCTCAAGGCGGTGGGCAAACGTACCACAAAACCGATTCTGCTCAAACGCGGCCTTGCAAACACCATTGAAGAATGGATAATGAGTGCTGAATATATTATGGCAAACGGCAACGAAAAGGTGATTCTGTGTGAACGCGGCATACGCACTTTTGAAAAATACACAAGAAACACCCTTGACCTTTCTGTTATTCCTATCATCAAGGAAAAAACACACCTGCCTATTATCATTGACCCGTCCCATGCAACGGGCAACTGGAAATACATTGAAAGCATGTCCCTTGCCGCTGTTGCAGCAGGTGCTGACGGACTTATCATAGAGGTTCATGACCGTCCTGAATGTGCATGGAGCGATGGTGCACAGTGCCTGAAACCTGCAAAATTTGCCGAACTTATCAAAAAAGCCCGTGCAATTGCCCAGGTTGTCGGCAGAGATATATAAAAACAGAAAACAGACCGTCAGAAATTTATGCTGTCGGTCTGTTTGTACAATAAAAAACGAAAAGAGACTGTAGAATATGAAAGCAGTTATCAGACCTTCCAAAGCTTACGGAAGCGTGAAAATTCCTCCAAGTAAAAGCATGGCGCACAGGGCAATTATCTGTGCGGCGCTGGCTGACGGTGAAAGTGTGGTTTCCAACATAGACTATTCTGTTGACATAAGCACTACCATCGACTGCATGCGTAAACTTGGTGCGGAAATTGAATGCAGTGAAACAGAGGTGAAAATAAGAGGTATAAAGGACTTTGACGGCATAAAGGATACACATATCGAGTGTAACGAGTCGGGGTCTACTCTGCGCTTTTTAATACCTCTTTTTTCACTTACGGGCAGAAAAATAACCTTTACAGGCAAAAACCGCCTGCTTAAACGACCTCAGAAAATTTACGAGGAAATTTTTGCCGGTGCAGGGTTGCTTTTTGAACAGACAGAAGAAAAAATTGAAATACAGGGAGCACTCCCTGCAAAAAAATACACCCTTTCAGGCGGTGTAAGCAGCCAGTTTATAAGCGGGCTGCTGTTTACCCTGCCATTATTGAAAGAAGACAGCACAATAAATATACTGCCTCCTTTTGAAAGCCGCAGCTATATTGACCTTACAATACAGATGATGGCAAAATTCGGGGTGGAAATTATGTGGCAGGACGAACTGACACTTTATATCAGAGGCGGTCAGAAGTATATTGCCCACAACGAAACCGTGGAGGGGGATTTTTCCCAGTTTGCGTTTTTTGGTGTGCTCAGTGCAGTGAACAGCCCTGTGGAAATATACGGAATGAACCCTGAAAGTTTACAGGGGGATAAACAGATTCTGCAGATACTGTCCGATTTCGGCTGTAATGTAAACTATAAAGACGGCATTTATAAAGTGTGCGCAGAAAACGGGCTTAAAGCTGCGGATATTGACCTTAAAAACTGCCCCGATCTGGGCCCTGTGCTGTGTACCCTTGCAATGTTCAGCAAGGGCACAACGCATATAGACAATGCAAACCGACTGCGAATAAAGGAAAGCGACCGTATACTTGCAATGCAGAGCGAATGTGCAAAGATGGACTGTAAAATTGAAGCCACTGAAAACGAAATGTTTATAAACGGCGGTTATAGTGTTCCGTTACAACCGCTTGACGGCTGGAAAGACCACCGCATTGTTATGGCATGTGCAGTTGCTTTGTCTGTGCTGGGCGGCGAAATAAACGGATGCGAAGCAGTTTCAAAAAGTTATCCTTCATTTTTTGAAGACCTTGAAAAGGTTGGAATTGAGGTGGAGTTTTATGATTAAGGGCAAAAGTTTTCTCATAGTTGGTCTTGGACTGCTTGGCGGCAGTGTCGCAATGGGCCTCAGAAAATGGAATCATAAAATTTATGCAATAGATATTGATAAAAATACAATTGATTATGCTCTGGAAAAAGGAATAATTGATGAAGGCAATACGCAGCCTGACCCACAGCTTATCGGTAAAGCCGATGTGATAATATCAGGCCTTTACCCCAGTCTTGTTGTGAACTGGATTGAACAAAACCAGCAGTATTTCAAAAAAGATGCAATAATAACCGATGTAACAGGGGTTAAAGGTGCAGTTGTGGATAAAATTCAGCAGATACTGCGTCCTGACTGCGAATTTATAGGAGTTCACCCTATGGCAGGCAAAGAGGTAAGCGGCGTGCAGTATGCCGACCCTTCGATTTTTCTGCCTGCAAATCTTATAATTACCCCTACTGCAAAAAATTCACAGACGGCAATTGAATTTATATACGAAATGGGCAAGGAGCTCAGGTTCAACAACATCTGTCAGCTTTCGGTGGAACAGCACGACAAAATGATTGGTTACCTGTCACAGCTCACTCATGTTATTGCTGTAAGTCTTATGAATGCAAACGATTCACAGCATCTGAAAGAATATACAGGCGACAGCTTCCGCGATTTAACCCGCATTGCAAAAATCAACGAAAATCTGTGGACTGAGTTGTTTTTGCTCAACAGGGAAAACCTTGTGGAAGAAATTGATGCCTTTGTGGCAGAAATGAACGATTTCAGGGATGCCCTGCAGAACGAAGATGTTGAAAAGATGAAACGGAAGTTTATAACTTCTACTCAAAGACGAAAATATTTTGACAAATAAAAACAGCCCGACGGTTCACATTGCAGTGACCTGGCGGGCTTTTGTTGCAGTATTGTCTGGCTGACGGTGGATTTTGACTTGTTTTGGCACAGGCACCGGACAACATTAAAAATATCACAAAAAATAAAGACGGAGCAGATTATCTGCTCCGTTTCTGTTTTATTTAATTGCTTGATAGTATTTTCCGGCAGCTTCGAACACACTGAGTTCTGTGGTGAAAACCCATATGCCCTCTTCCTTTGCTTTGCTGAGGGCATCTTCGTTTATCTGGCTGTTCTGGCAGATAACCACACAGCCGATATCATGCAGTGCCGCAACGGCAATGGCGTTTATATTGCCCATAATGGTAAACCAGGCCTGGCCATATTCTCCGTAACCCATAACCCAGCTTAAAAGGTCGCCGCAAAAGCCGCCTTCAAGGGTTCTGTCCTCTCCTTCAGAAAGACATTTAAGATTAAGCAATTTCTGTAATTCTTTTACTGTCATATTGACCTCTTGTTATTTTCTGCACAGGCAAAACAGTGTTTCGACGGTACAGATGTTATTGGTGAACCGTCGGTTTCTGATGCCGTTGATGTGTTTGTTCATTTTGATTGTAAAATTTATGGTTTGAGTAATGTGGCAAGGATTTTTTCCATCTTTTCCTGCATACGCACAACGCATTTGTCAGGCGGTGTGTGTCCGCCCACAACGTCTTCGGCATAGCTCCGGCAGGTTGGGCTGCCACAGCTGCCGCAGTCAAGACCCGGCAGAGTTGCCAGCATTTCCTCAATTTCTGCATAAGCCTTGAATTTTTCCATTCTGTTGCCCTTCATCTCAAAAACAGGCACATACTCAAGGTGTTTGTCCCACAGCATTTCCTGAGGAATGCTGTTTTCCAGTCTGTTGCGTGTAACAGGCATATATTTTCTCAGACGTTTCATTTTGCTGCGTGCTATGTAAGGGTTTTCCACCGTCAGAACACCGCCTACGCAGCCGCCGTTGCAGGCGTTGAGTTCAACAAAGTCAAGATGGTCAAACTTGCCGTCCTCAATGTCGTTGAGTACCGACAGGACCTCTTCAATGCCGTCACAGGCAAGGTAGCAGTCGTGGGTGATAAGCCCTTCGCATTCACCGCCGCTGGCTGCCCAGTACATACCGATACGCCCGCAGGTTTCGCTGGTGTCAAGGTCGGGGTTCTTCATGCTCTGCAAAAGTGCAGGATAGATATCTTTTATGGCAACCACGCCGTCAACAGCACTTTTTTTGCTGCCTACAGGGTTTTCCACTGCAGTGATTTTTGCAGGGCAAGGGGAGATAAAGATGCAGCCGATATCTTCTTCTTTAAGGTCAGTGGTTGCGATGAGTTCAGCTTTTGCAAGTCTTGCGGCAAGTTCCATAGGGGAAACAAGTGGCAGCACATGGTCAATAAGCTGAGGAAATTTAACTTTTATAAGTCTTACCGCTGCAGGACAGGCAGAAGAAATAACAGGCTTTGGCATCTGGTCAATCAGTTTGCGTGTAGCATCACTTACCAGTTCAGCTGCACGGGCAACTTCAAAAATGCTGTCAAAGCCCACACCTCTAAGCCCCTGAAGCACCTGTTCAATGCTTTCAAGGTTGTTGAATTGCGGGTAAAGGGCAGGGGCAGGCAATGCTACAAGATGTTTGAAATGCCTGTAGTCATCAAGTGTAGGACATACTGCTTTTTTTGCGTGGTGCGGACATATTTTTATACATACACCGCAGTCGATACAGCGTCCTTCAAGAATATATGCTTTGCCGTTTTTTACCCTTATAGCTTCGGTCGGACAGCGCTTTATGCAGTTGATACAGCCTTTGCACTTGTCGCTGTCGAGGGTAACCGAATGTGTAAGTTTTTTATTTGTGTTATCCACTTCTAAATCCTCAAAATTCAAAAGTTTTAAAGGTTAACCACCATTTTGATATGTGTGCCTTTGCCAACTTCTGACTCTATGTAAAATTCATCTGCGTATTTTTTCATGTTAGGCAGCCCCATACCTGCGCCGAAACCAAGCCCGCGGACTTCTTCGGTTGCAGTTGAATAACCTTCCTTGAGAGCAAGGTTTACATCTGCAATACCCGGTCCGTTGTCATCAAGGTACATTTCTACCTTGTCAGGGTAAACCAAAGCTGTAATTTCGCCGCCACCGGCATGAATTGCAAGGTTGATTTCGCCTTCATAAAGGCTTATGGAAATATTGCGCACAGGTGCGCCGGTGATGCCCATTTTTTTAAGTTTGTTTTTAAGATCAGCAGATGCCTCCCCTGCACGGGTAAAGTCATCGCCAGGTACGGTATAACTAAATTTTATGGCTTCCACTGTTATGCACCTCTTAAACCGTTGTCATAAAGTATGCCGCAGCATGTAAACAAAGCTTTTTTTGTTGTAAGAACACAGATGTTCTTTTCTGTTGCAATTTTAAGGGCAAGGTCATCAGGACGTTTGCCGCGTACATAAACAACGCACAGCATATCCATCATATCAGCAGTGCGGATAACCTGTGGATTGTTGAGTCCTGTAAGCAAAACAGCCTGATCTTTTACATAAGCAAGTACGTCGCTCATCATATCACTGCCGCATGCGGAGTGAAGTTCAACGTCGCAGTCCAGTTCAGGAGTCAGGTTTTCTGCTTCCAGGAGTTCAATAATGTCTTTGATTTTCATACCAGATACCTCAAATATAACAAATATTTTCATGACAGAACTTTTGAAAATAACATCAAAAGTTTCTATTAACGATACTGAGTTCATTATATTGCATATTTTGCCGCCTTGCAAGAGTATTTATTTGTTCAAATTGCTGATTTGCCAAAAAATTCACAACTAAAGATATTTTTTATATAAAAAGATATAGAAATTGTGTAAGATTTTTGATATAATTATGAAAAGTAACGCGATTATAGTATGTTACCTTTTTGACAACCTTTTAAAAAGCCTTTTCGCCCAAAGGCAGGTTGTCAGACAGCTAAAATTTTAGAGGGACTAAATCACAGGAGGAAACTAAATGAAACGCATTTCAAAATTGCCTTTCAAAGGCACAGCTGAACAGGAAAAACAGTTGAAAGATTGGCTTGCAGAAAACGGTAAAAAACCTGGCGCAGCAATGTCAGCATTGCAGCATGCACAGGAAATTTACGGTTATCTGCCAATCGAAGTGCAGAGAATGGTAGCTGAAGGTGTTGGCAGACCACTTGAAGAAATCTACGGCATCTCCACATTCTACGCACAGTTCTCCCTTACACCAAAAGGAAGACACCACATTGCTGTTTGTCTCGGTACAGCTTGCTACGTAAAAGGCTCAGGTAAAATTCTTGAAAAACTTGAAGAAAAACTTGGTATCAAAAACGGCGACTGCACAGAAGACGGCGAATTCAGCCTTGCAGCATCCAGATGTATCGGTGCTTGCGGTCTTGCACCTGTTTTCACAATTAACGAAGACGTTTACGGCAGAGTTAAAGATGACGGCAGCGAACTCGACGGCATTTTGGCTAAATACAGAGCATAAGTCTTATGCAGGAACTTTCTTTAAACATTCTTGATATTGCACAAAACTCAATAGTTGCCGATGCCACACTTATCGAAATCGGCGTCAGCGTAGATAAAAACGATTTTCTTGCCATCACAATCCGTGACAACGGCAAGGGTATGAGCGAAGAGACAGTCAGAAATGTTATCAACCCGTTCTACACATCCCGCACTACCCGCAAAGTAGGGCTGGGAGTGCCGTTCTTCAAACAGGCGGCAGAGGATACAGGCGGCACATTCCGCATTGAATCCGAACTTGGCAAAGGTACTTTTATTGAAGCGGTGTTTGATACAAACCATATTGACTACACACCTCTGGGCGCGGTGTGGGATACAGTTTCAATGCTTATCCAGATGAATGAAAATCTTGATTTTGTCTACACAGTCAGAAAAGACGGCGCAGAATTTGTCTGCGACACAAGACAGCTGAAAGAAATTATGGAAGGTATGCCTTTGAGCGACCTTGCAGTTGTGCAGTGGATAAAAGAATTCATACGGGAAAATCAGACAGAAATATTAAAAAGGAGTTACTAAGCTATGAAAAGTTTGCAGGAATTACAGGCAATCCGCGACAAAATGAAAGCTAACATCAGCACAACACGCGATAACAGCGAAGCTAAAGTTAGAGTTGTTGTTGGTATGGCTACATGCGGCATTGCAGCAGGCGCACGCCCTGTACTCAACGCATTTAATGAAGAAATCGCAAAAAGAGGTATCGAAGGCGTTATGGTTAGCCAGACAGGCTGTATCGGTATCTGCCAGTATGAACCAGTTTGCGAAATCTTTGAAGGCGACACAAAAACTACATATGTAAAACTTACACCAGAAAAAGTTGAAAGAATTGTAGTTGAACACCTTGTAGGTAAAAAACCAGTTACAGAATTCACAATTGGTGCAGTTAAATAATAAACGGAGGTAACATTAATGTTCAGAAGTCACATTATGGTTTGTGGCGGTACAGGCTGTACCTCCTCAGGCTCTAAAAAAATCATCGAAGCATTCAACAAAGAAGTTGCAGCAGCAGGTCTCAGCGAAGAAGTTAAAGTTATCCAGACAGGTTGTTTCGGCCTTTGTGCTCTCGGTCCAATCGTTGTAGTATACCCAGAAGGTATCTTCTACTCAATGGTTGAAGAAAAAGACGTTAAAGAAATCGTTGAAGAACATCTCGTAAAAGGCCGTCCTGTAACACGCCTTGTTTACGATGAAACAGTTCAGGGTTCAACAATCACAAGCCTCAACGACACACGCTTCTACAAAAAACAGATGCGTATTGCTTTGAGAAACTGTGGTAGAATTGACCCAGACAACATCGAAGAATACATTGCTTACGACGGCTATGCAGCTCTCGGTAAAGCTCTTACAGAAATGACACCTGAAGAAGTTATCAAATGCGTTCTCGACTCCGGTCTCCGTGGTCGTGGCGGCGGCGGCTTCCCAACAGGCAGAAAATGGTCCCTTGCAGCTATGAACCATGCAGATCAGAAATATGTTGCATGTAACGCTGACGAAGGTGACCCGGGTGCATTCATGGACCGTTCTATCCTTGAAGGCGACCCACATGCAGTAATTGAAGCTATGGCTATCGCTGCTTATGCAATCGGTGCTACAAAAGGTTTCGTATACATCCGTGCAGAATACCCAATCGCTGTTGAAAGACTTCAGCGTGCTATCGACCAGGCTAAAGAATACGGCCTCCTCGGCAAAAACATCTTCGGCACAGATTTCGAATTTGACCTCGAAATCAAACTTGGTGCAGGCGCATTCGTTTGTGGTGAAGAAACAGCTCTTATCAACTCTATCGAAGGTAACCGTGGTGAACCAAAACCACGTCCACCATTCCCAGCACAGAAAGGTATCTTCGGTAAACCAACACTTCTCAACAACGTAGAAACATACGCAAATATCCCACAGATTATTCTTAACGGTCCTGAAT
>SVMW01000006.1 GCA_015067215.1 Oscillospiraceae bacterium
TTTTACTTGAGTACGATTTTAATACGAAACTACATTTAGTGTGGAAGAGTGCTCTTAACCTCCATATATTGTGTTAAAATGGAAAAAGTTCGTATTCCAGCCTTCAAGTCCCTTCATCCGCACCATACTCTATCCGCCAGAAGTAGTGGAAGATTTCAAACACTTTGTAAACAAACAGAATACAAAACAATTACATAGAAAAGGAAAAAGCCGAAAGTTAATTCTTTCGGCTTTTATAATTAAAGATGATATGATATACTAATTTTAATAATTCATATATTTAACAGGGGATATAGTTATGGCAGTTTGTGATATTTGCGGAAGAAAAATTGGTATGTCGGAAACTAAGCGTATGTATAAAGATGCTGTGTTGTGTCATTACTGTAATGCTAGAAAACAATTAACTACGAAACCATCGCTAACAGAAGATGAAAAACGTACGATATTTAATTATTATAAAAAATATGTTGATGAAAATAAATGTACTCCAGCAGGGAACGAAGCAATAAAGAGTATGATGCAGTCATTGGAGTATAGTCTTGACGAGGAATTAGCTAAAGAATTAGCTGAACAAAAACAACGCATAGAAGAGGAAGAAAAGCTTCGTATTGCAGCAGAAGAAGAGGCACGCAAAAAACGCGAGGAAGAATATAGGTTTAAAATCGATAAATTAAAAGAACAAGGAGCAAAAGGATATTACGAATATAAAGTAGTAAGTCTTCTTGATAATGCTGGTTTATTCAGAAGCAATTCGGGCAGAATTGATGTTCAGGCTATGAGCGAAATATTAAACAACTTAGGAATAGAAGGATGGCATCTTGTTACAGCTTATTCAAATGAAGCGGGGAAAAATGCACTTTCTGGCGGTGCTGGTGGTGCAATTGTTGGGGTTAACTCTACAGTTGATGAGAATATCTTGATATTCGAAAGATTTGTTGCGATTTAATAATCAGAATACAAAACAACTACATAGAAACAGAAAAAGCCGAAAGTTAATTCTTTCGGCTTTTTAATATGAAATAATGTGAAATAGTATGAATTTGTAGTAAATAAAGATATTTGAAATTAAATAATAGGATTTTATGTGATGCTATATGAAATAGTTTGAAGTTGAAACAGATAAAGGGGATATGTCCCTTCATGCGCACCAATCGTTACAGAAAGCCATATTGGAATCTGTTATATCCATCGCTTTTCAACATCTTTTTCAGTTTTATCAAATACCTTTGCGCTGACGCTTCGCATACGTTTAACAACACTTACCACAGCCTCGCAGATAAATGCTGTACCTTAGACACCACAATGGTATAGAAAAACGATATTTCAATTTACACAATCAGTCACTATGCTGAAAATGACAACAAGAAAAACTTCCTCCCATAGATAAAGTCTAAGGGAGGAAGCAGATTTATTATATTACTGATTTGCAGAGAATGGCTTAATCATCATTTTTGGAAGAGAGTTTTCCTGCAATTTTCTGTGTGTCAACGCTTACACGCACAGGTTTTGGCAGGGTGATGTTAACGCCCGACAGAGTGTTTATAAGCCATACAAATATGACTATCATCAGAATAGGTATTACGCAGCTGGTTACAAGCATAATTGCCACGGCTTCGATAAAATTATTCAGTATATTCTTTACACTTTCTATCGCTGTGTCAACAGTTTCGGTAACGCTGGAAATAACTTTGCCGAAAATATTTTTGGTTTCTTTGGTATCGGTTTCGCTTTCGACAAGTAAGGTGGCGTTCTGTGCAGAATCCATCGCAGCCTGAATGGAAGTGCTGTGGGTATCTTCAATAACCAGACACACCTGAACACTTGCAGGCACAAGCATAAACAGAGCAAAGCCAAATATTGCAAGGCGGACAGCAAGATTTTTTGCCCACTCCAGGTCTCGCCATAATATGTACAGAATAATAAGGATACAGGCGACAGGAACTATATACTGGAAAACTACAAGACCCGATAAGGTTATCAGATATTTTTCCAATACAATAGCGGCAAGGATTATCATAAAGTATATGCTCAGTTCCGCCAGCTCGTTGGCAATAGGAGTTCCCCAGTCATCGTTAAGCAAAGTCAGAGCGGTGGAAGCTGAAGCTGATGCAGTCGCAAGCCCTAAAACAGTATTTCGTTTTGAATCAAGGTATTCTATGGATTCAATGCGGTTCTGCGGGTCGGAATATTTTGGTGCAGCCCAGAATATTGAGCCGCATGCAGCAGCCAGCAGAATTATTATTGCCACAATGCTGATAAGACGTGGATGCTTGCTGAAAAAAGTTGTCATAATTTATATCTCCTTTTTGTAACAGTTTGCAGAATAATGTGTAATTTTCGCGAAGGAGGTCGAACTTTGCTGTTTTCAGTATAGCATGTATGATGTGTATTTACAAATTTTTGCAGTGCAGCAGCGGTACTGTTAAAAGCAGCCGATCATATTGTATCTACATATATAATTATGATATTATAAAGGCAGAATTTTTAGGTGAAAGGGGCCCGCTATGAACAGAAAGACGTCTGTAATGTTATCGGTAGTTTTGTTTTCGGTTGCAATCACGCTGATTGACGCATTTGTACACCCCAACTATTTTGTTAAAATACCCATTAAAATTATGTTCTTTTTAGCTTTGCCAATGCTGTTTTTTGTAAAAAACAAGGATGCGCTGGGCGATTTTAAAAAGCTGTTTGTTTTTAAAAAAGAGGGAATTGTCAGAGCTTTGCTGCTGGGCATTGGTGTTTACGCAGTTATTGTTGGCGGCTATTTCTTAACAAGAAACATAATTGACTTTTCCAATGTAACCTCCGGTTTAACCGGGGGAATGGGCATTACAGCAAAAAACTTTATATATGTTTCGCTGTATATTTCCCTTATGAATTCATTTCTTGAAGAATTTTTCTTCAGAGGCTTTGGCTTTATAACCCTCAAAAAATACACAACGCGTAAAGTCAGCTATATTTTCAGTTCAACACTGTTTGCGGTGTACCATGTTGGCATGCTTGTGGGAATGTTCAGCTTTTGGGCATTGCTGCTGTTGCTTATGGGGCTTATCATCGGCGGATGCATCTTCAACTTTCTCAACGAGCTTAACGACAGCATATATCCGTCCTGGTTTGTTCATATGTTTGCAAACTTTGCCATAAATACAGTAGGGTTTATTTTGTTTGGAGTGCTGTAAATTGTTATCTGACAATATAAAAGGAGAAAAACTATGATTAACGATAAAATTACTTATTTTGAAAAAACAGGGATTGAAAACACAGAAACTACACTGAAACTTGCAGTTGAAACTGCCAATGCACTTGGCATAAAAAATATTGTGCTGGCAACCACAGGCGGTGACACTGCCAGAATGATGGCGGACCGGATAAACCACGAGGGTATCACTATTACAGTTGTTACACATGTGTACGGTATGATAAAACCAAACTGGAACCCTATGCCCGCAGAACTGCGCCGTTATCTGCTTGAAAAAGGCTTCAATGTGTGCACAGCGGCTCACGCTCTCAGCGGTGCGGAACGCTCTTTGTCCAACACTTTCAAAGGCGTTTATCCGCTGGAAATTATCGCACACACCCTGCGCATGCTTGGTCAGGGTACAAAGGTTTGTGTTGAAATTTGTGCAATGGCTGCCGATGCAGGCTATGTTATGTGCGGCGAACCTGTTGTGGCGGTTGGCGGAACAGGCCGTGGGGCGGACACTGCAATGGTAATCCGTCCAGAAGTTTCAAGCAATATCATAAAAACAAAAATTGACCGCATTATCTGCAAACCGATTGAAACAGCAGCAGAAAAATAGAAACTGACACAGATACGGTGAATATGAAGAAATGGTTTATACGGAAACTTCGTAGATAATTGGCCTGTGTCTGTTTGCAATTGTTAAGCATATACCCGGAAATTTACCAAACAAATGCAAAAGTACTTGAATAATTGATGGACGGGTAATATAATAAAATCAAATAAATACAGGGGAGCTTGTAAAGCAGGCTGAGAGGAAGTAACCTAACTTCGACCCTTTAACCTGATACGGATAATGCCGTCGTAGGAAGTCATATACAGGATTTTTTACAGGAAGTGCCGTAAAAGGTTGCTTCCTGTTTTTATTGTCACAACTTAAAATGCGGGGGAGCCTGTGTGACAGGCTGAGAGGAAGGCACTACCTTCGACCCTTATACCTGATATGGATAATGCCATCGTAGGAAGTCAAGATAAGATTGATATACGGAGATGTCCATAAGGGTATCTCCGTTTTTTGTTGCAGTTTTGTCGAAAAGAGGTGCTGAGAAAAAATATATTGGGGCAGAGGGGGAGCGCCCTGTGCTTTTCGTAAAGCGATGGGAACCTGTGTTTCAGGGTGAGAGGATACTTTTGAGTATCGACCGCACAAAGCTGCATGGCTTTGTTCAGTTTAAAAATACGAAAAGAGGAAAAACAAATGATTAAAACCAAACAGACTTTAAGAATGACCGTGCTTGCTATGCTTATTGCACTTGGGGTAGTGATTTCCCCGTTTTTACGCGTGGAAGGTATGTGCCCGATGGCTCATTTTATCAATATTGTATGCAGTGTGCTTATGGGTCCGTGGTATTCGCTTTTATGTGCAACACTTATCGGCATTATCCGTATGCTCACTATGGGTATTCCGCCTATTGCACTTACAGGTGCGGTGTTCGGTGCGTTTCTTTCCGGTGTGTTTTACCGCCTTTCAAAAGGCAACATACTGTTTGCAGTAGTTGGCGAGGTATTCGGTACAGGCATTATCGGAGCAATAGCCTCTTATCCTGTTATGTCAATACTGTGGGGGAAAGAAGGTTTAAGCTGGATGTTCTATGTGCCAAGTTTTATCGCCGGCACACTTATCGGCGGCAGCATTGCACTGGTGTTTCTTAAAAAACTGGCGGCAAACGGTATGCTTAAAAGGTTTCAGGCTATGCTTTCAGACAGCGTTTACGAGGATAAAACAGGCCTTATCAGCAACACAGCCTGCATTGCCGCAGTGGGTGCAATTCTGTATGTAGTCATCGAAATCCCGACAGGTATATTCAGCCTTACCTCTCCTGTATGGCATGTTGTTTCAAGGGGATGTATTGCAGCTTCCGTAACAGTGGCGGCGGTATATTTTATCTCCCGAAAATTAAAAAAGGAAAAACAAAATGATTTATAAAATAAATGAAATCCGTAAAAAAACAGTGGACAGGAACCCTCTTGTCCACTGTATAACAAACCCGATATCAATAAACCAGTGCGCCAACGGAATACTCGGTATCGGGGCAAGGCCGATGATGGCAGAGCATCCGCAGGAAGTGGCAGAAATAACACAGACGGCAGATGCAGTTGTGCTTAACATTGCCAACATCACCGATATCCGTATGCAGTCTGTAAAAATATCCGCTCAGACCGCACAAAACAATAATATTCCATATATCATGGACGCTGTCGGAGTGTCCTGCTCATCATTAAGGCGAAGTTTTGTCAACGATTTTCTCAGGGAATTTGCCCCAACGGCAATAAAGGGGAATTACTCTGAAATTTATGCCTTGTTCAATGACAGCTACAATTGTGCCGGTGTTGATGCCGACAGTTCACTTGCCACAGAGCGCATAGGTGAAACTGCGGCAAAACTGGCACGGAAGCACAATACCATGGTGCTGGCAAGCGGCAAAACAGATATTGTTACCGATGGAAATACGACAGTGTATATAAACAATGGGGTGCCGCAGCTGGCACAGATAACAGGCACAGGCTGTCTGCTTGGTATGCTGTGCGGATGTTATCTGTCCGTTGACAGAAGCATAAATGCACTGGTAACAGCCTGTGCTGTTCTTGGTATAAGCGGTGAACTGTCACAGACCGAAAAAGGCAACGGTACGTTTTTTGTAAATCTTATGGATAATCTGTCTGTACTGAAAGACGTACAGATAGATGAATTATTGAAAATTGAGGTGAAAACCAATGAAGAATTTTGATACAACACTTTATTTTATCACCGACAGCACCGGATTTTCAGAAGAAGAATTCCTCTGCAGAACAGAACAGGCACTTAAAGGCGGTGTGACCCTTTTGCAGTTGAGAGAGAAAAACAAAACCACAAGGGAATATATTGCCCTGGCACAAAAGGTGCACGAAATCACAAAAAAATATAACGTGCCGCTTATTATTGATGACCGCATTGATGTGGTAATGGCTGTTGATGCCGAAGGCGTACACCTTGGTCAAAGCGATATGCCTGTTGACATTGCCCGCAGGATTTTGGGTGAAGGCAAAATCATAGGAGCAACAGCAAAAACAGTACCACAGGCACTCCAGGCATACAAAAACGGAGCCGACAACCTTGGTGTCGGTGCAATTTACCCCACAACCACAAAGGTGAAAACGGTACTTACTTCTGTTGACACCCTTAAGGATATTGTAAAAGCTGTGCCAATCCCTGTAAATGCAATCGGAGGCCTGAACAAAAACAATATGTCGGTGCTGGAAGACAGCGGTATAGCAGGTGTATGTGTGGTTTCTGCAATTATGAAAGCGGACAATCCGCAGAAAGCAGCTGAAGAAATAAAACAGTGTTTCCTGAATTTAAAATAGTCAGATTATAAGCGGCAGATTGGGGGCACCACTTTTTGCCGCTATACAAAAATAGTGCTAAAAATGAAAGGAGTAAATTTATGAAAACAGCATTATCAATCGCAGGAAGTGATTCCAGCGGAGGCGCCGGCATCCAGGCAGATATCAAGACTATGTCGGCTCACGGAATATTTGCCATGACTGCAATTACCGCTCTGACTGCCCAGAATACAACCGGTGTTACAGACATTCTCAACTCAACCCCTGAGTTCTTGTCTGCACAGCTGGACGCAGTATTTACCGATATTTTTCCGGATGCAGTCAAAATCGGCATGGTGTCCTCTGCAGAACTTATAGGTGTTATTGCACAGAAGCTGCGGCAGTATAAAGCCTGTCATATAGTGGTTGACCCTGTCATGGTTGCAACTTCAGGTTCACGTCTGCTGCAGGAAAACGCCGTACAGACACTGAAAAGCCAATTGCTGCCTTTGGCAGAGCTGGTGACTCCCAATATACCGGAAGCAGAAATTTTAGCTGATATGCCGATTCGCACTCCGGCAGATATGGAAATCGCCGCAAAAGTTATCAGCGGACAGTACAACTGTGCTGTGCTTTGCAAGGGCGGACACGATTTGAACGATGCCAATGACCTGTTGTGGAAGGATGGTGTGGGGCACTGGTTCAGCGGACAGCGCATTGACAACCCGAATACACACGGTACAGGCTGTACCCTTTCCAGTGCTATTGCTTCAAACCTTGCTAAAGGTATGGAGCTGGAAGAGGCAGTTTTACATGCCAAGGAGTATATTTCAGGTGCACTGGCTGCTATGCTGGATTTGGGCAGGGGGAGTGGACCTATGAACCATCTTTTTGACCTGAAAAGCGAATATATTAACGTGGCAGAATAACATGAAAAAATCTGCATAAAAAGAAACCCGCCTGCATAAAATGCAGGCGGGTTTTTGTGTTTATCTGATTTTCCAATTATCTTTTTTCAGGGATAATTTCCAGCCAGTATCCGTCAGGGTCTTCTATAAAGTAAATTCCCATAGAAGGGTTTTCAAAGCAGATGCAGCCCATTTCCTCGTGAAGTTTGTGTGCCGATTCATAGTCGTCAACTTTAAAGGCAAGATGAAATTCACATTCGCCAAGGTCATAAGCCTGCGGATGGTCATTAAGCTGTGTCAGTTCCAGCTGAAAAGAGCTTTCTTCGTTCTGCATATAAACAATGGTAAAATTGTCGCTGTCTATTCGTCTTGCTTCGTGAAGTCCAAGTGCTTTTTCGTAAAATGCCATGGATTTTTCAAGGTTTGCCACATTGTAGTTTTCGTGAACCATTCTGAATTTCATATTTAACCTCTTTTCTGCATATAACGCTGTATAACTGAATTGTTTTCTGTTAAGTAAATGATAATATACCTGAAAATAAATGTAAAGAAAGAAATTTTTTCTTTTCAATGGCGGTTTTATCTGAAATTTCATTGTCGGTTGGCGTTGTTTATATTTTGTTTGTCGACAGAAGGTGGTTTTGCTGTCAGGTTCGTTGACAAAATAATTCTGACAGAATATACTGAACAAAAATGTGTTTTTATATAGCGGGGTGAAACAGACAACCGCTTTTTATCAAAAGAATTGCTTTAAGCTGACATGGCTGCGGTTACGGTTTTGAGACACCGTATATTCTGCGCAGGAACTGTGAAGACTACAAAACTTTTCTGAAGCAATTAACATAGATTAAGTACATTGTTGTAAATGATATAATATATAAAAAGTATAATTCTATGCAAACCCAGAGAGAATTATTATGACAGAACAGAAAAACTATAAAAGAACACTTGTTGCCTGTTATCTTGGCTTTGTAACACAGGCAATAACCGCAAATTTTGCACCATTGCTGTTTCTGACTTTCAGAAACAGCTACGATATTACACTTGAAAAACTTGCGATGATTCCGCTGGTGTTTTTCTTTACACAGATGATTGTCGACCTTGCCGCTACAAGATATGCTGACCGCATAGGGTACCGCAGATGCGTTGTTGCATCACAGGTGCTTGCAGCGGCAGGGCTTGTTATGCTGGCGGCTTTGCCTGATATATTTTCATCATCATTTGCAGGCATTCTGGTTGCAGTTGTGTTTTATGCCACAGGCAGCGGACTTATTGAAGTTCTGATAAGCCCTATAGTCGAAGCCTGTCCTTTTGAAAACAAGGAGGGCATGATGAGTCTGCTGCATTCCTTCTACTGCTGGGGTTCAATGGGGGTTATTCTGGGCTCCACCTTGTTTTTTACTGTATTCGGGGTGGAAAACTGGAAAATCCTTGCTGTAATATGGGCACTGATACCGCTGTTCAACAGCTTTAACTTTATAAATTGCCCTATTGAACACCTTAACGGCGAAAGTGAAAATATGGCTGCAGGCAGACTGCTTAAAACACCGGTGTTCTGGCTGATGATACTGCTTATGGTGTGTGCAGGTGCATCGGAACTTGCCATGGCACAGTGGGCATCTGCATTTACCGAATCTGCACTTGGGGTTTCAAAAATTGTGGGTGACCTTGCGGGCCCATGCATGTTTGCCGTATTTATGGGCACATCCCGCGCGCTATACGGAAAATTCAGCGGAAAGCTTGACCTTGTAAAAATTATGCTGGCCTGCGGAATAATGTGCGTAGTCTGCTACCTTATGGCATCTTTGTCGACTTTACCTGTGGTTGCTCTGGCAGGCTGTGCACTCTGCGGTATGGCGGTAAGCATTATGTGGCCGGGCACTATCAGCATCTCTGTGCAGAACTGCCCCGCAGGGGGAACTGCAATGTTTGCGTTTCTTGCAATGGCAGGGGACACAGGCGCAATGATTGCCCCTGCAATGGTGGGCACAATTTCCGAAATGGCAGGCGGCAATCTTAAAGCAGGGTTGCTTGCTGCAACAATTTTTCCTGTAATACTGGCTGCAGGCCTTACTGTATTGATGAAAATGAAAAAAACTGATTAAAAAAGTTGATTTTTCTGATTTGCAGTACATATAAAGCTTTGTACATACGGTGTTAAGCGGAATACTCACAGACAGCACTGCAGCAAGTGTGCAGACAGGGGTTTTTTAATATCAAATGATGTTGTATAATACTGATAACAATAATTTAGGAGGCATACTATATGACTGTTTCCAGACTTATAATTGATCCACACACAAAAAAAGCATTGGACGCAGGTTTTGAGCAGGTGTTTGGCGGACAGCCACAGCGTTATTTTTCTGCTCCTGGCCGCACAGAAATAGGGGGTAACCACACCGACCATCAGCGCGGTAAAGTTCTTGCCGGTGCAGTAAACCTTGACACCGTTGCAGCGGTATGTCCGAACGGTACAAATGTAATCCGCATTCAGTCCAAAGGTTATCCTATGAGTGTTGTGGACCTTTCCGATATGACGCCCGTTGAGTCGGAAATCAACACTACACCTGCGCTTATCCGCGGTGTTGCGGCGCGATTTACACAGCTTGGATGCAAGGTGGAAGGCTTTGACGCCTACTGTGAATCCACAGTTCTTCCCGGTTCCGGCCTCAGTTCCTCTGCAGCTTATGAGGTGCTTATAGGCACAATTATAAACAATCTGTATTTTGGCGGCAAAGCAACTCAGCCTGAAATTGCAATGATCGGTCAGTATGCAGAAAATGTGTTCTTTGGCAAACCTTGCGGTCTTATGGACCAGACAGCATCTGCTGTAGGCAATCTTGTTACAATTGATTTTTTTGAAAAGGACAACCCTGTTATTGAACCTGTAAACTTTGATTTTGCATCCTGCGGGCACGCTTTGTGCATTATCGATTCCGGTGCAGACCACGCTGACCTTACAGACGAATATGCCGCTATACCCGGAGAAATCAAGTCAGTTGCAGCCTGTTTCGGCAAGGAAGTTCTGACACAGATTGACGAAAAGGATTTTTACGGACATATCTCTTACCTCAGAGAAAAATGCGGTGACCGCGCTGTAATGCGCTGCATACATTTTTATCAGGAAAATGCACGTGTGTCACAGCAGGTGGCTGCCCTCCGGGAAGGCGATTTTGACAAATTTCTCAGTCTTATCAGACAGAGCGGGTATTCCTCGTGGATGTACCTGCAAAATGTTATTCCTGCAGGGTACAAGGCACATCAGGATGTGGCAGTAGCACTTGGCCTTGCCGAACATTACCTTGCAGGCCGCGGCGCTTACCGTGTTCACGGCGGCGGTTTTGCAGGCACAATTCAGGCTTTTGTACCTTATGATATTCTCGATTCCTTTGTTGAAGGCATGGACAGTGTTCTGGGCAAGGGTGCATGCCATGTACTCAGCATACGTCCCCAGGGCGGTGTTGAAATGGCGCTTGAATAATGGAAATTTAAGTTTATGCCGTATATCCTGATTTTTATGGGGTGATTTTGTGACTGAAAAGATATATAAAACTTCACTGGGAGATATACATTACTGGGTGAATATCACAGATAAAAATGCGCTTACTCTGGTTTTTCTGCCGGGGCTGACAGCCGACCACCGTCTGTTTGAAAAGCAGATTGAATATTTTGAAGACAGATACAATATATTTGTGTGGGATGCCCCTGCCCACGGGGCTTCCTGGCCGTTCAGCTTTGATTTTGACCTTATGGACAAAGCAGAGTGGCTGGACGAAATTTTAACCTGTGAGGACATAAAATATCCTGTTATTGCGGGACAGTCCATGGGCGGTTATGTGGGGCAGGCATACTCGCAGCTTTATCCTTCAAAGCTGAAAGGTTTTATATCAATCGACTCAGCACCTCTGCAGAGAAAATATGTGACAGCAGCGGAAATATGGCTGCTTAAAAAAATGGAGCCTGTATATTATTACTGGCCGTGGAAATCGCTGCTTAAATGGGGTACAAACGGTGTTGCAACATCCCCGTACGGCAGAAAACTTATGCACGAAATTATGATGACCTATGACGGGGACAAAAAACGATATGCAAAAATATCGGGCCACGGCATGAAAATGCTTGCCGAAGCAATGGAAAAGGACCTTCCGTACAGAATTGAATGTCCCGCTTTGCTGATATGCGGTGAAAAGGATATGGCGGGTTCCTGTATAAGATACACCAAAGCATGGCACAGAAACACAGGTATACCTGCAGAATGGATAAAAGGGGCAGGGCATAACAGCAATACCGACAGTCCACAGATTGTAAACAACCTGATTGAAAAATTTTTGTCCCGGCTGAACTGATAATAATTTTAAGATTGTGTGACAATATAAAGAGGTTAACTATGAACAACGAAAATATGACATTTGAATTCTGGGACAAATATATGCACCTTGAGGAAGAAGAACTCAGACTGTTCAACTTTGTGCTGCAGTTTGATTTCGGAGACGGCAACGCCGAGTATTCCTGTGAAGCCTTAAAAGCGGCTGACCTTGAGGTAAACCGGGTGCTGGGCTGCCTTAAATTTATTATCTGCGGCTACAACGACGGCAGACAAAACTATCTTGCTTTTCTTGATGTTGACGAAGAAGGTGGCGTGGGGTACAACTTTTTCCATGATGGCAGTGAAGAACCTGTGGAGGTGGAAGATGCCGAAATTGTTGCAGCAAACATATATGCCATCGTAAGCGACTGTCTTGTGGAAAATTTTGATAAGTAATAAAATATAACAATAAAAAACAGACAACGGACAAAGTAACCCGGTGTCTGTTTTGTTTTTAACAGTGTTTTTTGTGTTTTATCTTCTGCCTGTTTCAATATATCCGTAATAGTCGTAATCTTCCTGGTTCATAAACAGGTAGTTGGTTTTGCCGTCGCGGTAGCTGTCGGTTATATCCTCTTCATCATACCAGGTGACATCTATGTATACAGGCCCCTGCTCTGTTTCCACAACATTCCACGCGTGGTATCCAAGTTCGTAAGGGGCTTGCCCAAGACAGTACCAGCAGGCTATATCCTGCTGCTGACAGAGGTAATAAAAAGCCTGTGCATAGCCTTCGCACAGTGCAGTGCCGTTTACCAGTGCATCATAGGCCTGAAAGTTGTTGCCCATAGTTTCCATATCGTTGTCATATTCAACTGCCGAAGCTATAACAAAGGCGAAATACTGACATTTTTCCCAGTCGGTAAGATTATGCGGCATTTTGGCAATTATACGGCTGACAATACGGTCAAAAAGTCTTACTGCATCTTTTACCTTTTCCCTGTCATTGCAGGGGGAACTTATCCAGTCTCCCGGCAGATAATATGCCGAACTGTAGGTATTGCCGCTTATCTTCATATCACAGTACAGCAGAAGATAAGGATAATCCAGTCTTACAGCATCATTTGCCGTCACAGCATAATTGAACAAATCACCGGGAGCAAAACTGTTGTCAAAGCAGAAATCCTCAAAAGCAAAGGTTTTATCCACCATAATGTCGTACATTTGTAACGAAAGCGGGTCGGTTATACCGTCTCTTGCTTTGGGCCGCAGAGCGTAGTCGCATTTAAGAGCAGTATAAGGATATGTATCTTCTCTTACCGAGTTCATAAGTTCAACAGCCTGTTTTATGTACGGGTCAATTATTTCTGCAGCCTGCTGCTCTGTGCTGTCTGCAAAGGTTTCGTTTTCATCAAAAGATGTTGAATATCTGACAGTATTTTTCTGCGGCTGGTCATCGGGCATGGTTCTGTCGGTTCCGGAAAGGGAAATATCTGGGTAACTTTCTGATGGTGTATCGGTGCCGCTGCTGCAGCTGCAGAGGGTAAATGCCGTTGCAACGGCCAGAATACATATAAATATTTTTTTCAGCATTTCTGCTCCTTTCTGCCTTGCGTGCGGTATACAGCCGGCTTTGTGGTGTGCAAACGGTACACAGCATTACAGATGCTCTGCACAGAAAAACTTTAAACAGGTTTAATCTGAAAAATGCCTGAATATAATACAATATTATTATAAAATAGGGCGATTTTGCTGTCAACAAAACATATTTTATTTTAAATGTGACAATATTACATAAAAATAATCAGATATGTGGTAATATTAAAATATAAATTAAAACAGATTTATGCCGAAAGTATGCAGGAGGTGCAGATATGAGACTGAAAGATAAAATTGCTGTAATAACAGGTGGCAGCCGCGGTATTGGTTTTGCTACAGCAGAAAAATTTCTGGCTGAAGGGGCGAAAGTTATAATAACAGCATCAAGCCAGGCATCTGCCGACAAGGCGGTTGCAAAGCTTAAGGAAAAATACCCTGACAGCGTGGTTGACGGTATTAGTCCTGACCTTTCAAAACTTGAAGAAGTCAAGGAAGCGTTTATGCTTGTCAGCATAAAATATGGCTGTATGGATATACTGGTGAATAATGCAGGCATGAGCGAAAGCACACCTTTTATGGAATATACCGAAGAAACCTTTGACAAGGTTATGGACCTTAATGTAAAAGGTGTTTTCAATGCCACAAGGGCGGCAATCAACTGCATGGTGGCAAAAGGCGGCGGAGTTATACTTTCAACATCGTCAATGGTAAGCATTTCGGGACAGCCAAGCGGCTTTGCCTATCCTGCAAGCAAATTTGCAGTTAACGGAATGACAGTTTCCCTTGCAAGGGAACTCGGCCCTAAAAACATCCGTGTAAATGCGGTTGCACCGGGCATTATTGAAACCGATATGATGAAAGCGGTGCCGAAAGAAGTTATTGAACCGCTTACAAAACAGATTCCTCTGCGCCGCATAGGCAAACCTGAAGACATTGCAAATGCCTTTGTGTTCCTGGCAAGCGATGAGGCAAGTTATATTACAGGGGTTGTGCTGAGTGTTGACGGCATGGCAAGAACATAGGTGATGTAGTCACTTTAAAATATCATAAAAAGGTATATAATATACTCAGTAAAAGACATAAGGGGGATATATCTATGGCAGCTTTGAATATAAACGTTAATCAGTTTGAACAGCTTAAAAAATCAGACAAACCTGTGCTGGTGGATTTCTGGGCACCGTGGTGCGGTTACTGCCGCAGAATAAGCCCTGTATATGATAAAATTGCCGATGCGTACAGCGATGTACTTCATGTGGTAAAAATCAACGTTGATGAAGACGGCGGCCTGTCAGACAGTATGGGAATTGAAGTTATCCCTACACTTGTGCTTTTTAAAGACGGTGAAGTGGTTGCATCGGTTACTAATCCGCCATCCAAAGCAGCGATTGACAGTTTTATTGCCGAAAACATGGCATAGGAGATAAATTATGACTAAAGTTTACGATATGCTTATAATAGGCGGAGGCCCTGGCGGATACACAGCGGCACTTTATGCCGCAAGAGCGGGGCTTTCCGTTGCCGTGCTGGAAAAACTTTCCGCAGGCGGTCAGATGGCACTGACAAACCAGATAGACAACTACCCGGGTTTTGAAGAGGGAGTAGACGGCTTTGAACTTGCTGAAAAAATGCAGGCCCAGGCAGAACGTTTTGGTGCACATACCGAATATGCCGAAGTATACGGAGCCGACCTTTTATCTGTACCCAAGGTTGTAAAAACCAGTGAAGGCGAATTTTTGGGCAGAACTGTGGTTATTGCCACAGGTGCAAGCCCAAGGGAACTTGGCCTGCCTGAAGAACAGGCACTTATCGGCCGAGGTATTGCATACTGTGCAGCCTGTGACGGAATGTTCTATAAAGGTAAAAACGTTGTGGTTGTAGGCGGCGGCAACAGCGCCGCAGCAGATGCGCTGCTGTTAAGCCGCGTGGCAAAAAGCGTTGTTGTTGTTCACAGACGCGACAATTTAAGAGCGACAAAAGTTTATCATCAGCCACTTATGAATGCAGAAAATGTGGAATTTTGCTGGAACAGCACAGTTAAGGAAATTCTCCATGGTGACAAGGTAAGCGGTGTTATCGTAAAAGATGTAAACAGCGGCGAAGAAAAACAGATATCCTGTGACGGTGTGTTTGTAAGCATCGGCCGCAAGCCTGCAACAGAACTGGTCAAGGGACAGCTGCCTCTGGATGCGGGCGGATATATAATTGCTGACGAAACCACCAAAACAGCCATAGACGGTGTTTTTGCAATTGGCGATGTACGCACAAAAATGCTGCGTCAGGTTGTAACCGCTGTGGCAGATGGTGCTGTGGCGGCACATATGGCAGAGGAATATCTGGCAGAAAACTGAATTCAGTACAGTTAAATAAACAGCCCCGGGCATTGTCGTCAAGGTTGGCTGAATTAAAAATCATCATCTTAATACAATAAAACAAAATGTCATTCTGAGAGCAGTGAAGAAGCTTCTGCCCCCCTTGTGCAAAGAGAGGTGTCAGCAAAGCTGACGGAGGGATTGCTTATCCCGATAGATTCTTTGGTATAAATGCCTCAGAATGACATATTTTGTTGACTTAATGGTATTGAGTATGGTACTGTCCCTTTTTTATGCATAAATTTATGCGTACACGGTGACATAATAAGGACAAGACAAAAAAATGCACGGCAGCATGAGCGACCTCCCAACAAGAAAACATAAACCCAATTTTTAACACAAAAAGGCAGCTACGGCGTCATCAACACTTGCATTACACAAAGTAGTGCTGCGTATTTCTTCCTTGTATCAGCACTCTTTGTGCAAAAATGGGCAAAAATGTACCCGCCAAATCACTTTACAGCGATTTGGCGGGTATTTATGTTTTCTTATCGGGAGGTTGCTGCCGTGCATTTGATTTTAATATATTTTTGCGGAATATATCCCCGCTGTTTTGCAAAATCAAAGCTGTTCTGATTTTCTGGTTTTTCTTCTGCTGCGGCGTTTCAGTTTGTACAGCTCTTCGGTGGCAAGGCGCGCTTTTGTTACCGATACATTTTTTTCAGGCAGGCAGAAATAAGAAAATTCGTTGTCGCCGATGCCGATAACATCGCCCATCTCGTACCAGTAATAGTCGGAGTATAAAGTGTGGGTAAAAGCAGGGGACTGGCTGTAATCCAGCTTGCCGTCCGCACCTGTAAGACGGAAACCGTTCTCGTTGTGGACAAGATGCCCTTTGCCTATTTTGCACACGCAGTCAAGGTTTACCTGCATAATAATGTCAACATCGGTATCGATAAGATATGTGCCGTCTTCAATTTCCTTTCGTACACATTCCCTCTGCCAGCGGTACCAGTCAGGAATATGGGAATGTTCCGTTTTGCCTTCATTTGCAGCAAGCTGGCCGTATTCGTCCATTGTCCACTGTTTGCCGCAGCTGTGACAGGTCAGGTGAATGCCTTTGCCTTCCATCTGGTTTTCGCTGCCGCAGTGAGGGCATTTATACAGAATTCTGTGAAGCCCGTCTGCACGGAAAGGCACATCAATGGAAATTTTGTTGTCGCGCTGCCATGCAAAGTTGTCAAAGGAGAAAGCTTCTGCCAGCAAAGCATCAAGTTCTTCAACGGATTTTTCCTTGGTTTCCTCTGCTGTGGCAATGCATTTTACATGGGCAGACACCTTTACATCGCGAATCTGAAGCATGTTGTACAGCGGGTCGCGGTGGAAAGCCCCCTGTGTGATAACCGTTACCACCGGTACACCAAGGCGTTTCATAAGAATGCCAAGGTGTTCGGGCATTGCAGTTGCACAGCCGTCAAAGGAATAGCCGGCTTCAGGGTACATCAGCACACTTGTCCTGTTTTCCTTAAGCATATATGAAATATCCTTGATAAGGGTCATATCAGGAACATATTTGTGTGTAGGTGTACAGCCGAGAAACCGCATCAGCTTGCCCAGAATGCCTGTCATTGCATCAACAGATGTTACAATACCCATTCTTCTGGGATAAAAAATGCCGAAAGCAAGTTTCATATCGGTAAAGCTGGAATGGTTCATTAAAATCAGGCAGGGCTGGTCGCCTACAAGTTCCATGCGTTCGGTTGTGTATGAAAATTTTGTTTTACGGAATGTAGGTATGCAGGCAATACGCACAACTGCAGCAAGCAGACGGGAAGGCTTAAGCGGTGTTCTGTGGCGAAGCCTTGGTAAAGCCAGGGCCTGTTCGTAGGACATTTCTTTTGTGTTTATTTTCATTGGTTTACCTTTGTTGTGTAGTGGTTTTAAGGGATTGTTTGTTATAAGGTCTGCGCTGAATATGTCGATAAATGTGAAGTTTCACAAATTTTACACACATATAATAACACACAATATATATTTATAGCAACTTAATTATATCAGATTTATATTGAAAACAGGGCAGCGGAAAATTTTTGCCTGCAGGGCAGAAAGCAATGTGAGTATTGGGCAAGGTGGTTGGTTTATATAAATGTACATACAAAAACAGCAGCTGTACATCTGTGCAGCTGCTGTAAGTTTTGTTAAAGGTATGTGTTTCTGTTTTTACAGCTGTATAAAAAGCTGTTCAGTATATCCATAATAAATCCTTATATATTCAAAATATAATGAAATGGCTGTAAATCAGTAAAGTTTTGCCCCTGCAGGAATTTCGTCGCTCAGCATAACAAGGTTAAGCTTTTCTTCACCGCCAACGGTGTGAATTGCAGACATAAGCATGCCGCAGGATTCAATGCCCATCATTTTTCTTGGAGGCAGGTTTGTAATTGCAAGCAAAGTTTTGCCCACAAGCTGTTCAGGTTCATAAAATTCGTGAATGCCGGAAAGTATTACACGGTCGGTGCCGGTGCCGTCATCAAGCACAAAATGCAGCAGTTTTTTGCTTTTTTTAACTGCGGAACATTCTTTAACCTTTACAACGCGGAAATCAGATTTACTGAATGTTTCAAAATCCACATATTCTTCAAACAAAGGTTCTGTTTCAACACCTGCAGGTTCTGTCACAGCTTCCTGTTCGGTTTCAACTGTTGTTTCGGCTGTTGTTTCTTCAATTTTTAATGTTTCTTCGCACATAGCTATATCCCCTCATATCTTTTTTATCCAATGATATCACCATGGAAATCAAATTACAAGTGCTGCACTTTAAACACAACAGCGGTTGATTTAATGGCTGTTCTCTACTATAATGGTTTATATATTTGACAGATTATGGTCAGAGGTAAAACATGATTATTACAGATTTTCTTGAAAAAAACGCCAGACTGTACGGACACGAAACCGCGCTGGTAGAGATAAACCCGTCAGAAGAAAGGGACAAGGCTGTCACCTGGTGGGATTTTAACCTTATCGAAAGTGCAGGGCAGGATGCTCCTTACCGCCGTGAAATGAGCTGGAAGGACTTTGACCGCAGCTCCAACCGCATTGCAAACCTGCTTCTCAGCAGATGTGTAAAAAAAGGCACAAAGGTGGCAATTCTTGTAATGAACTGCCTTGAATGGCTGCCTGTTTATTTTGGCGTGCTCAAGGCAGGCTGTATTGCCGTGCCTATGAACTACCGTTATTCATCGGACGAAATAAAATACTGTCTTGACCTTGCAGATGTTGAAATGCTGGTGTTCGGCCCGGAATTTATCAGCCGTATCGATGCAATTGTGGACGATATACCAAAGGTGAACACACTGTTTTTTGTTGGCGGCAATGTGCCGTCATATGCTCAGGACTGCATTAAACTGGCAGGGTACTGCTCTTCCTCCGCACCGCCGGTTGCCCTGGATGAAGAAGACGATGCTGCAATTTACTTTTCTTCAGGTACAACAGGCTTCCCTAAAGCTATTCTGCACAACCATAAATCTCTTGTGCACGCCTGTATTACCGAGCAGAAGCACCACAATCAGCAGCGTGAGGACGTGTTCCTCTGCATACCGCCGCTTTATCACACAGGTGCAAAAATGCATTGGTTCGGCTCCCTCGTGTCAGGGTCCAAAGCGGTGCTGCTGCGTGGGGTAAAACCTGAATGGATACTGCGTGCGGTAACAGAAGAAAAATGCACCATCGTATGGCTGCTTGTGCCGTGGGCACAGGACCTGCTGGATGCTATTGATGACGGCAGAATTGACCTTTCAAGATATCGTCTCAGTCAGTGGAGACTTATGCACATCGGCGCACAGCCTGTGCCGCCAAGCCTTATCCGCCGCTGGCTCAGCGTTTTCCCAGACCACAGCTACGATACAAACTACGGCCTTTCCGAATCTATCGGCCCGGGCTGTGTACATCTTGGCGTGGAAAACATCGCTAAGGTTGGTGCCATCGGCAAAGCTGGTTATGGCTGGCAGACACGAATTGTTGACGAACACGGAACCGATGTTGCAGAGGGCGATGTAGGCGAGTTGATTGTAAAAGGCGACGGCATAATGACCTGCTATTACAAAAATCCACAGGCTACAGAAGAAGTTCTCCGTGACGGCTGGCTGTTTACAGGGGATATGGCAAAAGCCGACAGTGACGGCTTTATCTACCTTGTTGACCGCAAAAAAGACGTTGTTATTTCAGGCGGTGAAAATATTTACCCTGTCCAGATTGAAGATTTCCTGCGCAGTTATGACAAAATCAAGGATGTTGCAGTTATCGGTCTGCCTGACAGCCGTCTTGGCGAAATTGCAGCGGCAATTATAGAAATAAAGGAAAATGAAAACTGTACACAGCAGGAAATTGACCTGTTCTGTATGGAGTTGCCGCGTTACAAACGACCAAGAAAAATCATCTTTGACAAGGTGCCGCGCAACCCTACAGGCAAAATTGAAAAACCTGTACTGCGTCAGCGTTACTGTTCCGACAGACTTGTTGAAGCACAGATTAAAGGCTGATAAATTACTGTTTGCAGTTTCTGACACAATGCACAGGGCAATTTATGATGTACCGTTGCTTTGTTACACATTATTTAACAGTACAACACAAAACTGCACAACAATATACTGACAAAAAAACAGAAAGTCTTTTAAGACTTTCTGTTTTTACTTTTTGTAATTATTGTAATTTGTTTTTATCAGTTCTGATAACTGAATATGACAGGCTGGGTTTCAGGGTGTATTGCGTCAAACACAAAGCCTGCTTCCTTAAGCTGTCTTATCATTTCAGGCAATGCTTCTACAGTGGTATATTTATAGTCCGAATCGTGCATAAGCACAACGCCGCGGTTTACTCTGTTTGCCTGTGTAAGCACGCTGGAAACAATGTGGCTTGCGGCAGGCGGTGTTGATGCAGCGTCCTCGCTGGAGATGTTCCAGTCATAAGGCACAAAGCCGCGTCGCAGCATTTCGGCAATAATTTCCTGGTTTATGCCTGTGTTATAGGCATTTATGCTGCCGCCCGGAAAACGGAACACAGTAGGTGTAACCCCTGTAACTTCCTTTATCTGTGAAAACATTTTGTACATGTCTTCAAGATAGCTTTCCACCGATGCATATATTGTTTTGTACTGATGTGTGTATGTATGCATACCAATGGTGTGGCCGGCATTTACAATATCACGCATCCACTGATAACTCTGTTCATCGTGCTGGCCAACCACAAAAAAAGTGGCTTTGACATTGTTTTCTTCCAGAATTTTAAGAATTTCAGGCGTGCGTGGGGACGGACCATCGTCAAAGGTGAGATAAATTGTCTTGTCGCTGTAATCAAGCAGATTAAGCTCCTGCGGAGCATAAAAATCAGGGTAAAGTGTCTGGTAGGATGGTGCTTCGGACGGTGGTGTTATGGCATGAATGTGTGTCTTGCTCATTGTTTCAGCGTCTGTGACTGTCATAAGCTGTGAATCCAGCAGGCTTTCCAGTCTGGCTGCATCCTTTTCGGCATTGCTGTATTTTACAGCCAGGCCTGCCACAAAAAACCACGGAACAGTAATAAGCAGCAGCAAAACAGTAAGTATAAGGTGCTTGTAAAAACGCACACTTCCTATGTAACTGTGCCACCAGCTACGGTCTAAAAGTTTTTTCATATAATACCTCAAAAAAGAAAAGCAGCTTTCTGTAAAAGGAACACCGGAATACCGCCGTATTTGTTTTTTGGCAGTTTTGTGTGCAGCTGTGCTTTCCTAGATATTTAATATACCAAATTTACGTCGATAAAACAAGGTTTTGTTACTGATATAGCGGAAAAACAGTGATTTTCTGATTTTCTGCGGATATGAACCGCGTGAATATACACAGTAAAGATATTGTAAAATTTGTGTAACATAAAATACAGTGTTGTTGAAATATGTTTCTGTTGTGGTAAAATAATATTATAATGAATATTGCTATCACAAATAATTGTTATGGGGTGAATTTATGGTAACCTACAAAGAAGTAAGAGAAAATGAAGATATAAAAACATACATAAAAATGGCGGATGAAACAATGGCCAGCATGCGTTTTACCGAACACAGCTTTGCTCACGTTGTGCGCTGCGCCGATGTTGCAGGCGGTATTCTTGAAAAACTGGGCTATGATGAACGCACAGTTGAACTTGCACAGATTGCTGCATATATGCATGACATAGGCAATGTGGTAAACCGCATTGACCATGCTCAGTCAGGCGCTGTTATGGCATTTCGCCTGCTTGACAAAATGGGCATGAAAGCGGAAGAAATCTCCCGCATTGTAACAGCTATCGGCAACCACGATGAAAAAACCGCTTTTCCTGTAAACGAAGTTGCGGCGGCACTTATCATTGCGGACAAAAGCGATGTGCGCCGCAGCCGTGTGCGTGAGGAGGAAAGAGCAACAATAAGCGAAGATATTCACGACCGTGTAAACTACGCGGTGGAAAAATCCAGACTTGTACTGGATACCGACAGCAAAAAGTTTACGCTTTATCTCACAGTTGACGAAACTATCAGCCGTATAAGCGAATATTTTGAAATTTTCCTGGACCGCATGCTGCTCTGCCGCCGTTCCGCAAAATATTTCGGTGCTGAATTTGAAGTTAACATCAACGGCATGGTGGTTATGTAAAAAACACTGCAAAAACAATGCAAAGCCGTAACAGAACAGTAAAGGCCTGAGGTGAAAATGAACAAGGATTTAACGGTTGGCAAACCGGAGACGGTGCTGTGGAAATTCTGTATGCCGCTTTTTGCAAGCATTATATTTCAGCAGTTATACAACCTTGCCGACAGTTTTGTGGCAGGTAAATTTATAGGGGAAGAAGCCCTTGCGGCAGTTGGGAACAGCTATGAAATAACACTTATATATCTGGCTTTTGCTGTTGGCTGTAACATCGGCTGCTCCGTTGTTGTGGCAAGGCTGTTTGGTGCAAAGCAGTTTGCGGACATGAAAACAGCAGTGTATACAACAATGATAAGCTGTGGGGTGCTGTGTCTTGTGCTTATGACATCAGGCCTTGTGCTGTGTAATGCCATGCTGCAGCTTATACATACACCGCAGAATATATTTGCCGATTCAAAGCTGTATATGGACATATACATTCTGGGGCTTCCGTTTGTATTCTTTTACAATATTGCAACGGGCATATTTTCTGCCCTGGGAAACTCAAAAACACCTCTTGTATTTCTTGCTGTGTCGTCCACCTCAAACATTGTTGCCGACGTAGTTTTTGTAACTGTGTTTGATATGGGTGTGGCAGGGGTTGCATGGGCAACATTTATCTGTCAGGGGTTAAGTTGCGTTGCTGCGGTTTTCACCGTTTTCAGACATCTGCAAAGGATAAAAACAGATATTAAACCAAAGGCGTATTCCTGGCAGCTGCAGAAAAAACTGGCAGCAATGGCTGTGCCGAGTATTCTGCAGCAAAGCTCCATTTCGGTGGGTAACATAATAATTCAGGGCATAATAAACACATATGGTTCAGGGGTTATTGCAGGTTATGCTGCAGCTGTAAAACTTAACAACCTGGTTATCACCTCTTATACAACTCTGGGCAACGGCATATCAAGCTATACTGCACAGAACATAGGTGCAGGCAAACTGCACAGGGTACCGCAGGGCCTTAAGGCAGGAATTAAACTTGTGTGGACACTCAGTGTGCCGTTTATTCTGCTGTACTGTTTCGGGGGCAGACATCTGGCATACTTTTTTATAAACAACCCGACAGAAACCGCGTTGACGGTTGCGGTGCAGTTTTTGCTTATTGTAGCACCGTTTTATCCTGTGGTTTCTGCTAAAATGTCAATCGACGGGGTGTTCCGCGGTTCCGAAAGAATGAGGCAGTTTCTTGTTGCCACAACAACCGACCTGCTGGTAAGAGTAGTGCTTGCAAAGGTTTTTTCCGATATGTTCGGGGCAATTGGCATATGGTGTGCATGGCCGGTGGGCTGGACGACAGGCCTTGTGCTGAATATACTGTTTTACAGAAAACAGAAATACGGCAAATAATGTTACAAAAAAGTCTGTGCAGCCAATGTGATTACGATAGGTAAAATGCAGAAATATTAATTTGATATAATAAAAGCAAAATGTCATTCTGAGCGCAGCGAAGAATCTCCCTGCCTGATTAAAACGGGAGATTATTCGTCACTTATGTTCCTCAGAATGACATGTTTTTTATCTGGATGAAATTAACTGAACAACCTACTTCTTTTTGCGGATATATGCAAGGGTCTGTTTTAAAGCACTGTCTTTGTCAACACCTGCAAGCCGCAGTTTGTGGGCATATTCAAGATAATCCCCGAATTTATTGTCGGGTTCTGTTCCGGCATCAATCAGGTCCTTGCCACGGACATACGGTTTTGCCATAATTTCGTTAAAAATTTCAAGTCTTTTATAAAGAAAATCTTCGTGCGGGGTTATGCCGTTTTGCATAATTCTGCCGTAGTTGTCTGCAATGGCAATGCAGACAAGGGCGTCGGGGTCAGTGCATAGGTCAAACATTCTGTTGGTGGATTTTACCCCTGCATTCATTGCCGCAAGGGCGTTTGGCTTCATGTGCAGGGCACACAGGTTAAGGGTGTAGTTTATCAGCTTTGTTTCGGAAGTTATACGCCGCAGAAAAGATTCTGCCGGTACAAGCCCCTCTGTTTCATGACCGATGGAACGGATTTTTCCATCTGAAATTTCGGTGCACACTGCCTTGCCGAAATCGTGGCACAGTGCCGCCAGCATAAAACCAAATGGATTTTTGGCCTTATGGCGGTATTTTGCCGCCTGGTCAAGCACCATCATGGTGTGGGTCCACACATCGCCCTCGGCGTGAAAAACAGGGTTCTGCGGCACACCGATAACATTGGCAAGTTCCGAAAACCAAAAGTCGAGCTGATTCATTTTTCTCAGATTTTCAAAAAATACCGATGGCCTGTCCGCCTGCATCAGTGCCTTGTACAGTTCTGCTTCCACACGTTCTTTTGGCAGGGTGTCCAGCTTCATATGTGAGCACAGGGAGACAGTTTCTCCGTCAATTTCAAAGCCCAACCTTGCTGCAAACAGTGCACCGCGAAGCACCCGCAGAGGGTCTTCGGCAAAGTAAGTGCTGTCTATGTGACGGATAATTTTGCTGTGCAGGTCGTCTGTACCGCCAAAATGGTCGCATATTTCGCCTGTCAGCATATTCTGCATAAGGGCATTCACAGTAAAATCACGGCGCATTGCCGCTTTTTCTGTGCCGATAAACGGGTCAACAAACACATCAAAATCGCGGTGCCCTGTACCGCGGGCAGTTTCTTTGCGGGGCAGGGCAATATCAAGGGAATATCCCTTTATGCTGTAAATGCCAAATGCTGCGCCGACAGTCAGCACCTGGCCAAATTCTGAAAGAATTTTTTTGAGGGTATCGGGCTGTATGCCGTGAACTTCCATGTCAATATCTTTGCTGTCAATGCCCAGAAGAATATCCCGCACATATCCGCCCACATACCAGCAGATGCCGCCCTGTCTGTCAACAGCCTGTGCAATAGCTGCGGCAAGGTCGGTTTCAGTTCTGTAAACAATCACGGGACTCCTCCTTTAAAAATCAGCCAAGTGCTTTTTCAAGCATTTCCCTGTATCGCTGTACCACTCTGTCAGGCCCCTGAAGGGTTATTTTTTCGCCAAAGCCGAACAGCCAGCCGAAAAAGTTAGGGCTTAAGGACACCTGTGTACGCACCTTAAAATGCTCGCTGTCGGCAATTTCGGTGTGTACATCCTCGCCAAAGCGGTCAATAATAACCTTCATCATTTCATTTTCACACAGAAGTTCCACCGTAACGCGCTGTTCGTCATACATCTGGAATACTGTTTTGGTGTATTCCGAAATGCTGAAATCGGCAGGAACAGGCTGTGCTCTTTCCTCCAGAATTTCAGGGGTGGACTCAATGCGGTCAACGCGGAATGTGCCTGTTTTGCCGTGCTTGTGGGAAAAACCGACAACATAGTAATAGTCGCCGTTCCACACCAGAGTGTACGGGCTGAAAACATAAGGCTTGCCGTCGTTGCGCAACACCTTTTCTTTGTTGGCGTTGTATTCAAAGTATGTAAACTGAACCTTTCTGCCCTGATTGATAGCATCGTTTATGCAGTCAACAATATAAAAGGAACGTTCGTTGTTCGGTTTTATTCGGCTTTCGGTGTGGATGTTGCGTTTTATATTTTCCCGCTGATAAACGCTGGCAAAGCGGTCCAGCTTGGCAATCAGCTCGTGACTTTTCTTTTCGGTAATAAATTTGGAGGAAGCCACGGCATCCACCAGCAGTTTGAGTTCAGGCAGCTCAAAATAGCGGGTGCCGATAAAATATCTGTTCTGGGTGGAACGGGTGCACTGCACATCAACATCCATCTCAATAAGGTCTGCAATATCCTTTCCGACGGTGGTGCGGTGAATTTTCATTCCGTATTCTTCATCCAGAATTCTGATAATCTGTGCAGTGGTCAGAGGGTGCTCTTCGTCGGAATATTTTTCCAGCACCTCCTGCATAAGCATAAGTCTTTTTTTGTTGTCCTTTTCCATAGTATCACCTTTTTAAAGCGGTTTTATTACTTTAATGATATGTTACAAGCGGCAGGCAGTCAAGCAATAAAAAACGGTGCTGTCATTTTCCGGCACACGGAAGGAAAAAACAATGATAAAACCGTCGGATTCAGGCCGTGTCTGCAGCACAAAACAAAAAAGCCTCTGACAAAACTGTCAGAAGCTTTGAGTTGTCAATATAAAACACAAAGGAACTATTCCACATCTTCAACCTTTTTATCAAGAGGCTGTTCCAGCATTTTAGGGTCTTTCATAAATTTGCGCATCAGTCGCAGGCTGTTTGCAAAATACAGCCCGTCACAGAACCTTTCGTCCGATACAAGGCCAAAACCCATATGTTTTTCTTCAATAATTTCACCGTTTTTTACAACAGGAATGCGTTTTTCCTTGCCCATTGCAAAAAACAGGCCTGTGGTGCCGAAATTGTAGGTGTGGTGGAAAATGTGGTTGATGCCAAGGCTTTTAAGGTTGGTTACAAAAAAGGATGTGTGCATAGGGCTTAGGTCCACAATCATTTTTGGCATAATGTTGTGTTTGTCCATCCACAGAAGCACATTGACCACAAATTTAATAAGAAAACCCGGAATTCTGTGCATCAGGGTGCGCATCAGCTTGTCGGTGTCGTTTTCACCTTTGCGGTTTACCGTTTCGTTTGCAATGCGTTTGTCAAGCATCTGTGCAATTTCGGTAATTGTTTCGGTGCCTTCAAAGCACATTTTTATGGTAGTACCCTCGGAGTCGTTTCTGAGGGTGGGGTGAACAACAAAACTTACCCATATTTTCGGGCGGGCGTATATTCTGCCGTTCATACAGAAACGGTTAAGCTGCGGGCGCAATGCAATCAGACGTACAATTGCCGCAATAAGAATGTGCATATAGCCTATTTTAATGCCCTCTGCTTCTTTTTCTTTTATGTAGGTATCCCAGGGTTCGCAGTTGAAGGTGTCTTCGTACATGTTCATACTGTCACTGCGTTCCTTCATAATGTACGGCATAATCATCTGCATAGGCTCAAGGTTTTTTATTCTTCTGCCGTCAGGTCTTTTTCCAAACATACAGTTCTCCTTTTCATAAAGGTGTTTCACAATTATTACACATATTATACACAATTGTGAAAACTATGGCAACCCTGCGGCATCTGCTTTCTGCTGTGCTGCATATGTAAAGTGTGTTTATGCAGCAGCGGTTTTGATGCCGGCAAGATAAAAAACAGAGACTTTGTTGTGCAAAAAGTCTCTGTTTTTCTGCGGATAATGGTATGGCGGAAAGTGAATGAAGTTCGACTTTACAGAAAATTATAAACTTATATATCTGTCTGTTTAAGTATAAAACTGTTCTTGTAAAAATCCAGCAAGCCTTCGTTTTTCAGTTTGCTGAGTTCGCTGGACATTGCACTGCGGTCCACCGATAAAAAATCTGCAAGCTGCTGACGGTTGAAAGGAATGTCAAAACAGTTGCTGCCGTAAAGCCTGGACTGTTCTGAAAGGTAGGAAAGCAGTTTTTCCCTTGTGGAACGCTTGGAAATATGTTCCAGCTTCTGCACAAGTTTGCGGTTTTTTTCCGATATTGCAAGGAAAAGATTGTGTATTATAGTGTGGTGAAAAACACAGGATGCACTGCAGGTGGTGGTCATTTTTTCAAAGTCAAAAAAAGCGACAATACACATCTCCATTGCCACCGCATCGTTGAGAAACAGGGTGTCCTGCTGCATGGCGTATGCTTCGCCGAACATTTCCCCCGGGTGAATTACATTCATTATTGTGCGGTTGCCCCAGTAATCGTCACACTGCACATGGATACGTCCCGAAAGCAGAATGGTTATCTGTTCCACTCTGTCACCCTGACGGAACACATATTCCCCCTTGGCGTAATGTTTTATCTTTGCCTGCATACAACTGAGCAAAGTTTCAATTTCTGTCGGATTTATGCCGCGGAACAAAGGGTTGTTTTTCAGGACAGGAATATATTTTTTCATAAAAACCTCAGACTTTTGTTGTAAAAACAACGGACTTTATAACAAAATTATATTATAATATAATAATAAAATCAATGACAAACAATTGCCTATCAAAACGGCATTTATAATAAGGAGATAAAACTATGTTTATTACAGAAGATATAAAATATGTGGGGGTTAACGACCATAAGCTGGACCTTTTTGAAGGACAGTACAGGGTGCCGGGCGGTATGGCGTACAACTCCTATGTAATCACAGATGAAAAAATTGCAGTAATGGACTCTGTGGAAATCGGTTTTGCAGATGAATGGATAGAAAATGTAAAAAAAGCAGCCGAAGGCAGAGCTGTCGACTATCTTGTTGTTCAGCATATGGAACCTGACCATTCTTCCAGTATTATGGAATTTGCAAAAGCTTTTCCTCAGGTGAAAATTGTATCCTCTGCAAAAGCCTTTGCAATGATGAAAAACTTTTTCGGCACAGAATTTGAAGACAGAAAAATTGTGGTAGGTGAAGGTGACAGTCTGTCTCTTGGCAAGCACACACTTAACTTTATCACAGCTCCGATGGTTCACTGGCCTGAAGTTATAATGACATATGACAGCACAGACAAAGTGCTGTTTTCCGCAGATGCTTTCGGCAAATTCGGTGCTCTTGATACAGAGGAAGACTGGACAGAGGAAGCACGCAGATACTACATCGGCATTGTAGGCAAATACGGGGTACAGGTGCAGAATGTACTCAAAAAGGCAGCGGCACTCGATATCAGCAAAATCTGTGCACTCCACGGCCCTGTGCTCAGCGAAAACCTTGGATACTACCTTGACCTTTACAACACATGGTCATCGTATAAACCTGAAACAAAAGGTGTTATGGTTGCATATACATCCATTTACGGCAACACAAAAAAGGCAGCTGAAATGGTGGCAGAAAAACTTGCTGCAAAAGGTGAAACTGTTCAGCTTGCTGACCTTGCAAGATGCGATGTTTACAAAGCGGTTTCCGATGCATTCCGCTACGACCGCCTTGTACTTGCAACCACAACATACAATATGGATATTTTCCCTGCGATGAAACAGTATATTGACCACCTTACAGCACGCAATTTCGGCGGCAGAACAGTTGCGTTTATCGAAAACGGCAGCTGGGCACCTGTTGCGGCAAAAGTGATGAAAGGTATGCTGGAAAAATGCAAGGACATTACATTTACAGAAAACGGTGTTAAAATTCTTTCCGCAGTGGACGGAGAAAACATTGCACAGATTGATGCACTGGTAAATGAACTTGCAGGCGGAAAGGCAGCACAGGAAGAAAAAACTGAAACAAAACGCTTTGTGTGTGATGTGTGCGGCTATGTTTATGAAGGTGATGAAATTCCTGATGATTACGAATGCCCTCTCTGCGGTGTGGGCAAGGAAAACTTCAGCGAAATATAATCAGCTTAACAATTTAACGGCAGAAAACAGGCAAAAACTGTTTTCTGCCTGTTTTTATGGCCTGTGGCATAAAAATAATAAAATTTAAAAATTTTGCAAAAAAAGCTTGCATTTTTATAAATAGTGTGATATTATAATTAGGCGCTCAAATAAGAGCACAGTTTGCGGATGTGGTGGAATCGGCAGACACGCTAGCTTGAGGGGCTAGTGGTAGCAATATCGTGCAAGTTCAAGTCTTGTCATCCGCACCAAAAGGTCTCGACCAAATCGGTCGGGACTTTTTTATTTTCTGCGAGACCTTTTTTCATAGGGGAGTTACTCCCCTCCATGACGGATTTTTCCACAGATAAAGCTGTAGAAAAATCTCTGTCACCCCTCTAGATGATGGCAGGACATGCCATTCGGCGTCCTTGCCATAAATATAAAGGTTTTGGTTTATGACTATCCGCGCCAAAAGGTCTCGACCAATCGGTCGGGAATTTTTTATTGTATACAGAACTTTTTTATTCCGGACAACAAATTCTGCATACAAAAATTTAATATGCATTTTGTAGATGTTTTAATTTTTTCTGGACACAAATGCAAAACGATGGTAAACTTTTTATGTAAGATGTGTGGCAACTGCTGTCACACAATATATTTTTTAGAGAGGAAATTATTATGTTTGAAAAGTTTTTCAAGTTGAAAGAAAACAACACAACTGTGAAAACTGAAGTTGCAGCGGGCGTTACAACCTTTATGACAATGGCATACATTCTGGCTGTTAACCCAAGCATCCTCAGTGAAGCAGGCATGAACGCAAACGCGGTTCTCATCGCAACTTGTCTGGCATCATTTATCGGCACACTCTTTATGGCATTTGTGGCAAATATGCCGTTTGCACTTTCCGCAGGTATGGGCCTTAACGCTTATCTTGCTTACACAGTTGTACTTGGTCAGGGCATCTCCTGGCAGGTTGCGCTTTTTGCAGTATTTATTGAAGGTATTATATTCATCGTGCTTTCACTTACAAATGTGCGTGAAGCGATTTTCAATGCAATCCCGCTGACACTGAAAAAAGGTGTTTCTGTAGGTATCGGTCTCTTTATTGCTTTTATCGGTCTTCAGAATGCAGGCCTTGCAGTTGATGCATCAACACTTGTTACAATCACAAGCTTTACAGAAAACTTCAGCACACACGGCATCTGTGCCTTGCTTGCTGTTATTGGTCTTCTTATCACAGCTACCCTTTATATTAAAAATGTGCGTGGTGCAATTCTTATCGGCATCGTTGCAACATGGGGTATTGGCATGGTTTGCCAGCTTGTCGGCATTTATGTTCCAAATCCGGAAGTTGGTGCATACAGCCTTTTCCCTGCAGGCATCATGAGTGCGGACTTCTCCGCTCTTGGCGAAACATTTGGTCAGTGCTTCAAAATTGACTTCTCAGGCGTTGGTCTGTTCAACTTTGTTGTTGTCATCTTCTCCTTCCTGTTTGTTGACCTTTTTGACACACTGGGCACACTTATCGGTGTAGCAACAAAAGCTGATATGCTTGACGAAGAAGGCAGATTGCCAAACGTAAAACCTGCACTCCTTGCAGACGCTGTTGCAACAAGTGCGGGTGCTGTTCTCGGCACATCCACAGTTACAACATTTGTGGAATCTTCCGCAGGTGTTGCGGCAGGCGGCCGCACAGGTCTTACAGCACTTACAACAGGTGTTCTGTTCCTTCTTGCAACATTGTTCTCACCGCTTTTCACATCCATCCCATCATTTGCAACAGCTCCTGCACTTATCTTTGTAGGTTTTCTGATGTTTGAATCGGTTGTGGAAATCACATTTGACTCCCAGAATCTTACAGAAGCAATCCCTGCATATCTGTGTATCCTTGCAATGCCATTGTTCTACAGCATCTCTGAAGGTATCTGCATTGGCGTTATCTCCTACGTTGTGCTTCAGGCAGCAACAGGCAAAGCTAAAAAAGTTACACCGCTTATGTATGTTCTTGCTGCACTGTTCGTTCTTAAATACATCTTCCTTTAATAAAAGAAAATTTTACAGCAATAAACGGGTATATCATGGGGATATACCCGTTTTTATTTAACGTATTATATGATACAATTTAATAAAAAGAAAAACAGGGAGGGAATACCCTTGAAAGAGTATAAAGTATCAGATGTTTCCGTTATCGTAAATGATAATAAAAGCAGCGGGGCACCTCCGCAATGGCTGAATGAAAAGACTGCCGAAAAGGTGTACCGCATACACAGCACCCTGCCGATATACGAGCCTACACCGCTGGTAAAGCTGGACACTCTTGCGGAAAAACTGGCGCTTAAAGCTGTATGTGTAAAGGATGAATCAAAGCGATTCGGGCTTAACGCATTCAAAGGCCTTGGCGGTTTGTATGCACTGACAATGGTGGTGAGTGAAAAGCTTGGCCTTGATGCTGACACAATTACCTTTGCAGATCTTAAAAAAGAAGAATATAAGGATAAAATACAGCAGATGGTGTTTGTCACCGCCACCGATGGCAACCACGGCAAAGGTGTGGCGTGGGCGGCAGGCCAGCTTGGCTGCGAAGCACATGTATATATGCCGGTGGGCTCTTCATTGCTGCGGGCACAGGCAATACGGGATGCAGGCAGGGCAGAAGCGGTGATAACCGACATGAACTATGACGATACCGTGCGCTATGCCGCAAAAATGGCACAGGAAAACGGCTGGTATCTTGTACAGGACACCAGCTGGGAAAACTACGAGAAGATTCCGCAATGGATTGCACAGGGATATTCCACTATGGCAAAGGAAGCCTGCGACAGCCTTGACAATGCCGGTTTAAAACCTACACATGTTTTTCTGCAGGCAGGTGTTGGTGCAATGGCAGGCGGTGTCCTTGGCTATATTGCACACCGTTACAACAGCGACAGACCTTACTTTGCTGTTGTGGAACCTGAGAACATTGCCTGTATATATCATTCCGCCATGGTCGGTGATGGTGCACCGCACGCGGCAGAGGTGCAGAAAGACACAATTATGGCAGGATTAAACTGCGGTGAGCCTTGCCCGCTTACATGGACAGTTCTTCGCGATTTTGCCGATTTTTATATCACCTGCCCTGACAAAACCACAGAAAATGGCATGCGCCTGCTGGCAAAACCATGCGGAAATGACACCGCAGTAATTTCTGGTGAAAGCGGTGCGGTAACAACAGGTCTTACAGCGCAGATATGCGGTGATGAAAAATATGCCTCACTTAAAAAACTGCTGAATCTTGATGAAAACTCTGTTGTACTGTGCTTCAGTACTGAAGGAGATACCGACCCTGTAAACTACAGAAAAATCGTATGGGGTGAATAATATCTGTACAATAAAAAACAGCCTCCTGCAAAAGCAGTATCATTAAGATAATAGAAATTAAAAACATTAATTTCATATAAAAAAGTAAAATGTCATTCTGAGCATAGCGAAGAATCTCCTTGTCCCGATAAACCGAGAGATTCTTCGTCACTTGTGTTCCTCAGAATGACATGTTTTATTATCTTAACAATATTGACTGTAAAAGTGGTTGTTACTCTTTTTCAGGAATAATTATTCGGCGTTTTTCATTGAAAACTTGATTTCAAGGGAATCTTCTGCACCGTCAAAGTAGAACACCAGCTGCACAAAAGGACTTGCTTTGCTGTAATCGCTGCTGCAGGTAAATGCAGAGTAGCTGAAAGCGTAATCATCACTGCCTTCGGGGGCGTTGTCCCATTCAACCTTCCACAGGTCTGCACCTGACTGGCTGCTCTGATTGCCAAGCACACCTGTAAATGTCTGTCCGTTGCAGGAAAATTCAATTTCCTTTTTGTCGGTATCAAAAACAAGGCTGCAGCTGTCTTTTTCCACAGTTACATCTTCAAGGGCACTGCCGCCCCATACCGATGCAGAATAACTGTCAAGCAGATAGCTGTATCCGCCGGTCTGTTTTTCGCCGCAGCCGCACAAAAATGCAAAGCACATAACTGCCGCAAACAAAATACTGAAAAGTTTTTTCATATATAATCTCCATGATAATCAGAATAAGTGTTTAAAAGTATAACACATATCCGCCCACCTTTCAATCATCACAAATACAGCACAATTTTTTTGTATAAATATGGCATTGATAACAATCCAGAGGATAAAATATAATAATGATATTATCAAACTGAATTGTACATTATATACTCAGGAGAAACTATATGGAGAACATTTGGAAAAAACTGTCCCTGATAGCATTGCTTATGGCTGCGGTTATGGCATTTGCCGCCTGCAGCAGCGCGCCGCAGCAGCCTGCCGACTTGTCTGTACCACAGGTGGAAAAGGCAATACGCATCAACGCAACCGATGTGGAAATCTATTTTGCTGACGGATATACAGGCAGCAGCAAACCGGATGTAAAACAGTTTGCTGTAACAGACAGCAAAGGCAACAGTGTACAGCTCAGTCATGGCTATGGTTATGGCGGAGGCGTTTTCTTTGACAATATGCTCACACTGCGCCTTGCGGCAAACTTTGCTGAAGGTGACGGTGCGGAAACATTGAAACTTACATATAACGGCAATAAATATGACGTGCCTTACGATGCCTATTACAAGTACAGCACCGTTGCGGACTGCGGTGTTACGGTTAAAGGTGGCAGAACCCTTATCCAGCCTGAAAAAACCCTTGCACGTGCGGCAGAAATGGTGGATGTACTGCTCAGCGAAAGCCAGTTTCTTGCAGATAAAATGGTGGAATCCGGCTGTTTCCTTGCAGTGTACGGCCCTGACGAACACGCATATTACATTCCTGAACACCGCACAAGCTATGACCCTAAAATGCTTTATGTTGAGGGCTTTGGCGGAACAACCTGTTCCATTACCGAAGCGAATGTATGGCACTGGCTGGAAACAACACAGGACAAGCCAAGGGCGGATTATTTTACAAAATACTGGGACGAAAACATTCTTGCACATGAATTTTCCCACGGCATAAAAATTTCAGGTATGGATATTCTTGCAGACCAGAGCCTTGCAAACGAATATCAGATGCTTTACCGCCACGCAAAAGCAGCGGGGCTGTGGCCTGACAGCTATGCAATTTCCAACTCGGACGAGTTTTTTGCAACACTTACAACCATCTGGTTCAATGTAATGAACGAATCGGGACAGGATGATTACTGGGACGGCGTGCGCGGACCGATAAATACCCGCGATGAACTGTACAACTACGACAAAGACACCTACCGTTTCTTCTCAAAAATATATCCGTTTACAACCCTTGGTGAAAACTGGGAAAACGTTGCGGACAAATGCACAGTTACAACCCTTGAAAAAGAAAAAGCCGTTGATCTGGAAAAAGAATACACATTTGCTTACCCTGCAGAGGCAGTTGCATCGGCAGACGGCATCAACTTCACCGATGAATTCAAAATTGTCTACAACCCGTCAGGGCATGTTCTGGACACCAACGCAACAAGCTTTGGCGCAGGCTTGTGGTGGGACTATGTTGCAACATATTTTGACACAGCAGGCCCTGCAAAATATACCTTTGAAGAGGTTGAATCGGTAAAACAGGAAAACGGAAAATCAGTTTACACAGTAAAAATCCGAAATGTGGACAACGGATATCTTTCTGTCAAGAACGGCAAGGTAATTATCAACAATATGGCACCTGCGGTGTTTACTGTTGCGGTGGACAGCAACGGCATTGCAGAGGTTTCCTGTGCGGACGGCAACCTTTACATTGACGAAACTCCTGCGGACGGTACCATCGCAAAGGTTGACTTTTCACAGCAGAGCGGTCAGTGGCGTGCAGTTGCACTGGCAGAGCCTAAAAACATTGTTTTTGTTCACGATGCTACAGCTGACGGCAGAAGTGAGGGCACAACAGCTGCAGAAGGCGACACAGTAAAGCTTGAGGCTGCAGTGCCACAGGGCAAAAGTTTTACTGGCTGGAGAGTTACGGGTGGAACAGTTGCAGATGAAAAGGCGATCAGCACAACGCTGACAATGCCTGCAGGCGATGTTGTTGTATGGGCAGAGTTTGAATAGAAAAATATAAAAACGGAAGAATCTTAGCGACCTCCCAACAAGAAAACACAAACCTGGTTTTTAACACAAAAAGGCTGCTGCGGCGTCAGCAACACTTGCATTACACAAAGTAGTGCTGCGTGCCTTTTCCTTGCAGCAGCACTTTTTCTGCAAAAACAGGCAAAAATGTACCCGGCAACACACTTTACAGTGTGTTGCCGGGTATTTATGTTTTCTTATCGGGATGTCGCTTTGTAATTCTTCCGTTTTTTTGTTATAAACTATTCATTGAGAAGAGAAAATCTTATATGGTCTTCCCATACACCGTTAACCTCAAGACAGCGTTTTGACACTCCTTCAGGCATAAAGCCAAGTTTTTCCATAACCCGTATGCTTTTTGTGTTGCGGGGCATAACATAGCTTTCAATGCGGTGCAGCTGCAGAACGGTAAAGGCAAAGTGAACAATTTCCTTTACAGCTTCGGTAGCATAACCTTTGCCCTGACAGTTCTGTGCTATTTTGTAGGACAGAAAACAGCTTTTTACACTGCCGAACAGAATGCTGGAAATGCACACTGTGCCAACAACTTTGCTGCTGCCTTTTTCTGTTATCCAGAAGCGGAATTCCTCGCATTTTCTGCTGAGCTTGTCGTCGTATTTCAGGTTGGCGCGAACACCTCGGAAAGTGTAAAAATCTGCCGGACGCACAGGTTCAGTATCGGCAAAGGCCTGGCGGTTTTCGTTATGAAAACGGCACACGGCATCGGTCAGTTTGGGATGACTTAGGGTAAGTGTCAGCCTTTCGGTAAAAAGATGGTACACGGTGTTGCTCCTTAAAAAAATCTTGAAAAATTCTGCTTAATATATTAAACTAGTTACGATATATTTATTTACTTTATAATACACTGAAAATTTACTGAAAACAACTGTTTTCGGGAAATATTCAGTTTGTTGCGGGAGATTAAAATGGATGTACTCAAAGCCCGTGCAGACAGGGTTATAAAATTACTTGAACTTACAAAAACCGACGCCTGCATAGTGAAAAGTCTTGAAAACCGCCGTTATCTTACAGCACTTCCGACAAGTGAAGGCATGGTGGTTATTACAAAAAAAGGCAACCGATATGTGGTTGTGGATGACCGATATGAAGAAATTGCAACAAAACAGCTGACACCGCAGGGGTTTCTGGTGCGTGTTGCAATGTACAAACACAACTATATCGATATAATGAATGATATTGTACAGTCCGACAGGGTTTCTTCAATGCTGCTTGAAAGTGACGGCATAAGCCACGAAGAATACATCAACTTTGAAAGCGGAATGTATTCTCATGTTATGCCTCTTAAAACACAGCTTTCAAAGATACGCACGGTAAAGGACATGCAGGAAGTTGAAAACATCAAAACTGCACAGCGCATCAGTGAAAAAACCTTTGAGGAAATGCTGGAATATATAAAACCCGGTATGACAGAAAAACAGGTTCAGGCAAAAATTGTCCAGAGCCTGCTTGAAAACGGCTCCGACCTTGACCGTTTTCATATCAACTGTGTTTCGGGCCCGAATTCCAGTATGGTTCACGGTGCAGCTACCGACAGAGTTATCACAAAAGGTGACCCTGTTATGATGGATTTTGGTGCGGTTTACAATGGCTACCGCAGCAGTATGGCACGAACAATCTGTGTGGGCGAACCTTGTGAAGAGTTTAAAAATATTTATAATATCGTAAAAAATGCAAGTATACTCGGTGCAAGATATATCCGTAACGGGGTTACAGCCAAAGCAGCAGATGAAGAAATACGCGGTTACATTGAGCAGGCAGGCTATGGGCCGCATTTTGTGCATGCGTCAGGTCACGGCATAGGCATTGATTACATTGAAGGCCCAATACTGAGCTACAACTCCACCGAAACGCTGTCCACAGGCAATGTTATTATTATGGAACCGGGTATTTACATAAAAGGCAGATACGGTGTGCGTATCAGTGATTTGTATTATATAGGCGAAATGGGAAGCGAGGATATTACCCGTGCACCAAAGGAACTTATTATACTTTAAAAGATAAATTATGCGGGAGGGTTGCAACCCTCCCGTTTTTTGTTATATACTTTGTTAAGGCCTTTTGTGCCATAGCGATAAAACCATTACAGAAGGTGATTGCCATTTTTACCGGGAATTTATATGAAAACAAAGCCTTTGACAGCATAACAGCAGAGGACAGGGCGTTTAAAAACATAACCTTTAAAAACTGCAGTTTTAAAAGCTGCATCTTTTCCCATTCGGAATTTACAAACTGCATTTTTGAAAAATGCAGTTTTTACGGAATAAAATTCAATGGGGTAAAGTTTGACAAAACCGCATTTCTCAACTGCAAAATCAGTTTTTGCAGTCTGTTTGGTGCAGTGTATGATTTCTGCAAACTTACAGGCAGTTATTTTTCCGACTGCGACTTTGCCACAGTGACAATAAATGGCGGCAACTGGAGTTATACAGGGCTTAACTATGCTGATTTTTCAAAAAAGAATCTTGAAAACGTCAACTTTTCCAATGCAGACCTTCAGCGTGCGGATTTTTCCAAAGCCAAGCTGCGCAGATGCAATTTTACCGATGCGGTGCTGTCCAATGCAACCTTTGCGGGGGCAGATATAAGAGACAACACCTTTAACGGAATTGATATAAAAACAGTAAATCTTAAAAACGCCTATATCGATTTGGCTCTTGCAGTCACCATTGCCGAATGTCACGGCGCAAGATGTTATTACTGATTTCATCTGAACAGATAACGGAATATAAAAATAAAGACTCCTGTCAGTTTGTACTGACGGGAGTCTGTTGTTTTGTATAAAACAGTAAAGGTTTATTTTACAATATATTTTTCAAGTGCAGTTTTCATTGCAGCAACATCTGCACTGTTATCTGCTGCATATTTCTGGCCTGAAAGCACATCCTGTGCATCACCTAAAGTGTATGCAGGAGCGTTTTTGCCAAGATACAGGGTTGTTTTGCTGAAAGGGAATACCACAAAGCTGTCTGCGCTGCCGCCTTTAACCTTTTCGGCTTTGTAAATGTCCTTGAAAAATCTTACGCTGCCGCCCAGCTGTCTTACAGGGTTTTCAAAGTATTCCTTGTGGCTGAGAGTTGTGTTTGGCACACAAAGCCAGTTGACGTCGTTTACACCGCCGTAAATATCGCCTTTTGCATAACAGGCTTTGATGCCTACTGTGCCATAGCCGGACAAAAGAACAACATCAAAGGAAAATTTTTCGCCGTTGAATTCAAAAGTTACGTTTTCCATAACTTCATAGTTTTTAAGCACGGCAATGCGGTGCATTGTGCGGCTGAAAGCAGTTTTTGCGCTGTCCTGTTTCTGCCTGTTTTTAAAAAAGTTGCTGTCGCCTGTATACAGGGCAAATCCTGCAAAAGCGAGTACAAGCAGAATGCCTGCAAACAGAATGATAAACAAATTGTTGAGTGTCATAAATAATCTCCTGATATTTTATTCCAGAGGTGTTTTGCTGGTTATACCGCAGCTTTCAAGATAATTTTCAAAACCGCGGGTTTTTTTTATGGTTCCGTCGTTCAGAACAATAATACATTCTGCGTCGCTGATGGTGTCAATAAAATCAATTGCTTCCTGTTCGTCCAGCATAAAAATTGCTGTGGACAAAACGTCGGCAACACCTGAATTTTCGCAAAGAATTGTGACGCCCTGATATGTGTTTTTAGGAAACAGGGTTTCAGGGTCAATCAGGTGATGGTATCTTATGCCGTCAAGCACAAAAAATCTCTGGTAACCGCCTGAACATACTATGGATGTTCCGTTTGCAACATATGCCAGGTCAATATTGCCGCCAACCATATTGTAGTTTACGTCAACTGCAGGGTTCTGAATGCCTATGCCCCAGCGGGTTCTGCCGTCTTTTGGTGCACCTACAACCTTTACGTTGCCCCCGGCGGAAATTGCAAAGCTGTCATAGTTTTCGGCAAGTTTATTGGCAATAAGTTCCGTTGCATAGCCTTTTGCAACAGCACCAAGGTCAATTCTTGCTTCAGGATCAGAGATATATACTGTCATATTTTCTTTGTCCAGCACAATGCTGTCAATGGAAGTATGCTGGTTTGCTTCTTCCAGCTTTGACATTTCAGGCAGCACAGGAGTTCCAAACTCCGCATTGCTTCTTACATCGTGCCAGATTTTAAGCACACTGCCCATTGCAACATTTACCTTGCCATTGGTTTTGTAGTACCAGTCAATACTGAACTCAATAAGATTAAACAGGTCTTCGCTGACCTTTACAGGTGCAATGCCTGCATTGTCATTGATGGTTTTGGCATTGTTAAGGTCCGGATAATTGTTGTAAATATCATACAGCTGGTTAAGACGGGTATATTCGTTTTGTGCTGTCTCCATAAATTCATCAAAATCTGCCTGGGATTTCTGATAGCTTACAATGGAGATAATGGTGTCAAAACTGTCCCAGATGGTGCCGGTGTATTTGTCATACATCACCTTTTCGCTGCAGCCTGAAAAAAGTGACAGTGACAATATTGCGGTGAGTAACAGGGATGTGGTGCGTTTTAAATTAAGTTTCATTCTGACCCTCCGGATAAACGGCGATAAGCCCTTTTATTTTGATACCGTCATTCATAAACATCTGTTCATGTTCGGTGATAATGTTGTCTGGCAGTGAAGATTGTGTCATATCATAGGTGATAAAGGAAATTTCAAAACCGCTTTCCTTAAAATAATCAAGGCTTTCTGCAAAAAGTTCATCATCATCGGTTTTGAAATAAATTTCGCCGCCCTTTTTAAGAAACTTTTTGTAGTTGTTAAGCTGCTTTGTATGTGTCAGACGGCGTTTTTTGTGGCGGTCTTTCGGCCACGGATTGCAGAAGTTGATGTAAATTCTGCTGAAGATATCTTCTTCACTTATAATAAGTGCAATTCTTTCAATGTCAAAGGTGCACATGCGGATGTTGTCTGTTGTGCGGTTAGCCATCATATACTGATGCTGTACATTTCTGTTGGCATAACCCAACATATCGCTTTTAATGTCTATTGCCAGAAAGTTTATATGTGGGTTTTTAACCGCTTTCTGTGCAATGAATGTGCCGCGGCCTGCACCAAGCTCAAGGTGCATTTCCTGCTTTTTATCAAAAGCGGACTGCCATTTGCCGTAAAACTCGTGAGGGTTGCGGATGTATATGCTGCTTTCATCAAGTTCAGGCTGTGCCCATGGTTTGTGACGTATTCTCATATTTGTGTTATGCCTTTCTTTTCCTTAATAAGCTTCTTAAAAGCTGTTTTGCAAACACCAGCAGCGCTCTTGTGTTAAGAGCAATTATCACAAGGGTGATAACTGCGCAGTACACAATGTAATGTGTGATATCTGCAATCATAATATAGCTCATACCGCCCATAAGTGCCACGTTGAGCAGCATCTGTACAGGGGATATGTTGATGTTGATAAATTTCTTTGTGTTTACCGCACGGAGAACAAAAACCACAACATAGCTTGCAAATGTTGCAATTGCTGCACCCTGTGCGCCCATTTTCGGAATTAATACAAGGTTCAGTGCAACGTTGGTAACTGCACCTGCCATCATTGTTGCAAGGTTAAGCCCGCCGCGTTTTTCCACCATATAAATGCTGGACATGAACCCTGAAAAACAGGAGAAGATGGTTGCCATTATAAGCACAGGAACAAACTGCCATGCATCAAAATAGGCTTTGTCTGCAAGCAGGCTGATAAGCGGCTTACACAACAGGATAATGCCTGCACCGCCTATAAAAACAACGCTCTGGTATGCTTTGAACACATTGCCGAAGAACCGGCTGGTGTGTCCTGCACCGCTTTCCTTTACCGCGGAAATCTGCCACGCTTCAGTGAAAATTGTAGCAAAAACATTGATGATACTTGGAAGTTTATAACTTATATCATAAATGCCGTTTACTGTATTTCCGCAGAAATATGCGACAAGATAACGGTCGCTCACATTGGTAATCCACCAGGCAACGCTGGCAGGAATAAGGGGAATGCAGTAGCTGAGCATCTCCTTTGCCACGGCCTTGTTGAGCTTTGACAGGTCAAAGTATTTCCACACGCCTGCAATTACCGACAGGAAAACCACGCTTAAAAAGTCTGCACCGATGATTGCACCGATATATCCCATTGCGCCCCATTTGAACTTGAGCAGGAACACACATACAAGAATAAGGGTGTTCACTGTGGCAAGTATGCCGTCAAAAGCGTACAGCTTGGTGTAGGTTTTTGCTCTTACAAACTGCTGCACAAGGGTGCGGCTGCAGCTCATAAGCAGATAGAGGTACAAAAGCCAGATATATTTGTGGATAAACTCCACCTTGTTCAGAAGCGGGAAAAAGCACAGCAGAATCACATAGCCTGCAGCCAGAGTAAGTGCTGCGGTTGTAAAAACTGTTTTTTTGGAATATTTGTCGTCAAGGCCAAAACGGATAATGCTGTTGCTTATGCCAAGGCTTACCAGCGGTATCAGCAGATTTGCTGTCTGCATCATAAGGCTTACATCGCTGTTTTCGGCAGGTGACAAAACTGCTGTGTATATAGGCATCAGCAAAAAAACAAGGAACTTGCTGCTGAAGCTGCTTATGAAGAACAGTACTGTATTGGAAAACAGAAATTTATATCTATTCATCAGATAATACCCTTTATGCCGGCGGGAAAACCCCACCAGACTGTTTGAATTGTGTTCAGGGTGCATTTACGCACTATAACCATTATAATATACCATAAAAGCAGATGTTTTGCAATTTTATAAGCATGAAATATTTATTAAACTTTATTATTATGCACGGCAACCGGACAAAAGTTGCAACAAAGGTTTTGTTATGATAAAATTAAATGTCAGATAAACATTTCTTTTACAGGAGAAATTATGAAAGCTAGTATTATTATTCCAAACCTGAACGGTGAAGGCTGGATTGAGGATTCCATACGCAGCTGTATCAATCAGCAGTTCGATGGAGAATATGAAATTATAATTATCGACAACGGCTCAAAAGACCGTTCAGTTGAAATTATCGAAAACTGCGCAAAGGATTTTAAAAACTTTGTGCTGATAAAAAATGACACAAACACAGGCTTTGCCCCTGCGGTAAACCAGGGTATCCGTGCATCCAAAGCAGAATATGCGGTTATGTTCAACAATGATGCTTTTGCTGAACCTGACTGGCTGCAGACCCTTGTGGATACAGCAGACAGCGATAAAAATATATTTTCGGTAGGCGGACTTATGGTGCAGCACTTTAACCGTCATCTTGCCGATGATGCCAGCGACTATGTTCCGCTGTTCGGCTGGACCTGCAAACGCGGTGACGGGCTGAAACGTGAGCGATACAACAAGATGGAACGTGTGTTCTCCAACTGCGGCGGTGCGGCACTTTACCGCCGAAGCATTCTTGACGAAATAGGATATTTTGACGAAAGCTTTTTTGCCTACGGCGAAGATGTTGACCTGGGCTGGCGCGGCAACAATGCGGGATACAAAAACATATATAACCCAAAAGCTGTGTGCTACCACATCTGCAGTGCCACAACAGGGGGCAGATACAACGATTTCAAGGCGGAAAAAAGCGGGCAGAACACCATTCTGCTGCTGTACAAAAACCAGCCGCTGCTTATGCTGATATTCAACTTTATCTTTCAGTTTATCGGTTATCTGCCAAAGGTGGCAATGTACTATGCACGGGGCTACGGGAAACCGTTTATGAAAGGCACAAAACAGGGCTTTGCAATGATGAAGGATACAAAAAAATATCCTTTCAAATGGAAAAACCTTGGCAGCTACCTGTGGGTGGAATGGACAATGTTCAAGCATTGCTTTACCTATGTAAACTACCGCATAAGAAGATATCTGGGCAAAATTTAATACAGAAAATATACCCGTCAGATTAAAATGTTCTGACGGGTATTTGTTTTTATTGATATATAATTTTAATTTGTTTTACATCACATCGTGCAGAAGCTTTGTAGGTACACCGTTTTGGGTGAAAAACTCTGTCACATTGTTAAAATATGTTTTGTTGTCCACCACATAGCAAAGGCCGTGGTCGGCGTCTTTTATCGTTACAAGTCGCTTTGGACAGCTGCAGATATCATAAAGTTTCCGGCTCATACAGCACGGAACAAAATTGTCGTTTTCGCCGTGGAAAAATATTACGGGCAAAGTGCAGCTTTCTGCAGCATCCATCGGAGAATATTCATCCACATCAAAATGGCCGAACAGTTTTGCGCCAAGCTTAATAAAGGGATAAAGCAGGTCAGCCGGCAGTTTCATATCCCTGCTGCATTTTTTTATAATATCCTTTGCAGAGGTAAAACCGCAGTCAAAAAGCACCCCTTTCACATTGGACGGCAAAGGCTTGCCTGCTGCCATAAGCACTGTTGCAGCCCCCATGGAAATGCCTGTCAGCACAAACTGTGCATCCTTGCCGAAATGTTTGCAGGCAAAATCCACCCAGCTTAAGCAGTCGCGGTGTTCGTTGACGCCAAAGGTTATCACATTGCCTTCGCTTTCGCCGCTTGTGCGCTGGTCAATCAGCAGCACATTGCGCCCAAGTGCAAAACAGCGCTGTACCCCGCCGCTTAAATCCCTTTCGGCACTGCCGCGGTATCCGTGAAACATTATTTCAGTCACAGCGTTTTTGTCCACTTCAAAATATTTTGCGTGCAAAGTGAGACCGTCAAAGGATTTTATGTAAAAATCTTGGTGGTGCATTGAGCGGGTCTGCACTATCCATTTTTTCATTATATCGTGATACGGCTCGTATTCAGCCCCTTCAGGCACAGGCAGTACACTGGGGTCGGGCTGTTCCTTCCTTGGTGCATAAAACACAATGCGGAAACAGATATATGATATAAGCACCACTGCAACAGCAATGATTGCAGCGGTGATAAGCAGTTTTACAGCCATGGCAAAAACTCCTTTAAACAAAATCTGTGACTATTATACACCTTAAAATATAATTTTGTGTGAAAAAATAAAAGTGAGTATCGGCTGATACTCACTTTTGTTGTTCTATTTTGCAAGTGCTTTGTCCAGAGCTGTCTGAATTTCTTTAAGGTCGCTGCCTTTAAAACAGGTGCTCTGTTCTGCTTCGCCCCAGAAATAGCCGTTGGAACTGCCTTCGTGCAGGATGCCGGAGTTGAGCAGCATAATCATAACATCTTCTTCATCGGATATTGTTCCGTCAAAGTTAAGTGTTTCCTGTTCATAAGTAATACTGTCATAAATATTGCCTGTTTTGTTGTCGGCAATAAACAGAATTCTGTCATTGCCAACAGTTTCGCCGTTGGAAACATATGCGATTTCTGCTTTTACGTTGCACAATACAAGGTCAACTGCAAAGCCTTCAACATCATCACATTTAAGTGTGTATGCCGCAAACATTTCAGGTGCGGATGGCTCACTGACAAAAGTGTCCTGATAAAGCTTTACACCGTCAGTGTAGGTGCTGCCTGTAAAAAAGTTGGTTGCCGCCGCAATAACAAGCTGTTTTTCGCTGTCGGATGCTTCGGTTTTTTCGATTTTTGGTTCACTGCCACAAGATGCAAAGCAAAGGCAAAGCACCGCGGACAGAACAACTGCCATAAATTTTTTCATAAGCTTCTCCTTGAGAATATGATTTTTTATGTAAATAATTTTACTCCATTATAAATAGTTGTCAACAAAAAACTGGTATGCAATCATAAGAAATTACATAGCAGTTTTATTTGCAGTATTGATATTTAAAAACTCATTGGCAGCACATAAATTACCACACACAGGTAATGCAGCAGAGTGCCTGTGAACACAAACAGATGCCATATGCTGTGCATATATTTGTATTTCAGCTTGTAAAACACAAGCCCGCCTGTATAGCTGAGCCCCCCTGCAAGCAAAAGCCAGAATGCAGGCCCCCACAAGGCGCGTACAATGTCTTTTATCACAACAACAACTGCCCAGCCCATAACAACATACAGTACAAGGCTTATTTTTTCGGTTTTTTCAAGGCTCACGGCATTCATTACAATGCCGCCGATTGCACACAGCCACACAATTGCTGCAACCCATACGCCTTTTGGGTTGCCCTGCAGGGCAAGCAGACAAAATGGGGTGTATGTGCCCGCAATAAGAATAAAAATGGATGTGTGGTCAAATATGCGGAAAACTTTTTTAACCTTTTCAAAAGGGAAAGCATGGTAAAGCGTGCTCATTGTGTAAAGCACAACCATGGAAACCCCGTAAACAATGCAGGACAAAACAGCGGTCATATCGCCAAAACAGGCGGCAAGAGTAACAATCACCGTTGCACCGATAATACTCAAAAGTGCGCCTACTCCGTGGCTTACACTGTTGAACACCTCTTCGCCAAGGGTGTATCTTTTTATTGGTTTTTCGGACATAATAAAACTTCTTTCTGTTATATGGTATTAGATATTATATAATATAGTTTTTAATATTATATCATGCAAATGTGTACAAACTGTTAACGGTTTTGCATTTTTGAAACATATGTGGTAATATATAAAAAGATATGTGCAGACCGCCGTTTGTGGCGGCAGAGCCTGTAAAAAATTATACGCACGCATGGCTGTTTATAACAGATAACATTATGGCGTTTAAATGCGAAAATTGTGTTAAAAGGAGAAAATTTGTGGACAAACGACTTGAAAGAATAAACTTTCTTGCAAAAAAAGCAAGGGAAGAAGGCCTTACAGAAGCTGAAAAGGCCGAACAGCAGAAACTGAGACAGGAGTATCTTGCTGATTTCCGCAACAGCTTCCGCCGTCAGCTTGAAAACACCGATATAAAATACGAAGATGGCGAAACCGTTCCGCTGACAGAATTTAAAAAGAAAAAAACCAATTAAATTATTATTGTATATGTGCAGGCAGAAAGCTTTTGGCAGGCTTTCTGTCTGTTTTTTGTCATAACCCCTGTGCGCGGACAGATTTTTCAGTGTGAAATAAAACTGATCGTGCAGCGTAATTGATGCTTTTTTGTGTAAAAGCTGTGTTTGATTTGCAAAAAACAGCAAAAACACAGAATTATCACCATTTGTTAATGAATTTGTTCATAATCGTTTTAAATTGCTTAATAATTTTTTAACAACTCTTACACAAAAACGGGTTATACTTATAACCGTAAAGCAAAGCGAAGCTTGAAGATTAATTTAGAAGTTTTTCTCTCCTCTTAATAAAATATACTTTCCCCGAGAAAGCACCCTGCCAAAGGGTGCTTTTTCATTTTATGTACTGTCATGTCACAGGTTTGTATACATCTCTATGTACAGGGTGCTGTCTGTGCATGCAGCTGAAATGAAAACGTGTCATAAAAATTTTCAATTTACTTTTTGACAAATCGCCCGTATAATATATTTGTAATACAATCTGAAAGGATTCAGCCGATGGAAAACAAACCAAGTTGCCCTTGCTGTCAGCACAAGACACAGGTGGACTGTGCAATGGAAAATATGCCACAGGAACGGCAGATAAATTCTCTCAGCAGTTTTTTTAAAATGCTGGGTGACCCTACAAGAATAAAAATGATGTATATTATGGCAAACGGCGAAGTTTGTGTGCAGGACATTGCAGCTGCCCTTGGAGTTACAAAATCAGCCATCAGTCATCAGCTTAGCGGACTTAAGGAAAACAAAATTGTAAAAAGTCGCCGCGACGGAAAAAATGTTTACTACTCCATTGACGACGACCATGTAAGTCAGGTTTTAAACCTTGCAATGACCCATATAAAACATCAGGATAAATAATGAATACGGAATCTGCTGCCGCTTTTGAGCGGTGCAGGTTCTTTTTTTGTTCCGGGCACTATTTGAATGTATAACATTGAATTTGATTCCGTTATAAGTTACAATAAGCGTATGTATGTAAAATAAAACTGTATGAGGTGTTTTGTTGATGAAAAAGTACAGTCTTATCTATCTGAAAAATCAGCTCCGAGGCAACTGGGGTTACATTATCCTTGCAGTTGTGTTTATCTCGGTAGGTGCCTTTTTTGAATTTCTCGGCCCTAAACTTATAGGTATTACCGTTGACAGCGTTGTGGGCAGCAAGCCTTTTGATCTGCCGCAGTTTGCTGTGGAAATACTGGAAAAATGGGGCGGCAGAGAGTTTCTTGTCAGACATCTGTACCTGCTCATAGCAATTTTTGCAGTGGTGGCAATCACCACGGTATTGTGCGAAAAAGGCCGTCTTTTTGCCAGCCACAACCTTGGCGAAAACCTTGGCTACAATATGCGGCAGTCGGTGTTTGAACATCTGCAGAGAGCAAGTTTTTCCTATCACAAAAATGTTCAGACAGGGGATATTATCCAGCGCTGTTCCTCCGATATTGATATGGTACGAAACTTTGTTGTGGAAATGACACAGATTGTCCGTGTTATTGCCAAAATTGCAATGGCTTACTGGTTTATGTTTGACATTTCTGTTGCTCTGGCACTTATTTCTTTTGTCAGCGTGCCTGCGATAAGTCTGTTTTCGGTGCTGTTTTATAAACGTATTCAGGAAAAATTTACCGCAGCGGACGAAGCAGAGGGCGAACTGCAGGCTATGGCGCAGGAAAACCTTTCCGCCCCTCGTGTTGTGCGTGCGTTTGGCAAACAGAAATACGAGCTGGATAAGTTTCAGCGTGACAATGAAGAATTTACCCGTCTGTGGATAAAAGTAGGCGACCTGCTTGCACTGTTCTGGGCAGGTGGGGATATCCTTACAAGCTTCCAGATTGTTCTGGTACTTTGTGCAAGCACTGTTTTTGCGGTTAACGGCGACATAACTACAGGTGAGGTTGTATCCTTTATGACCTTCAACGGCATGCTGGCATGGCCTATCCGTTCCCTTGGCAGAATTGTGGGCAATATGAGTAAAGCTACTGTTGCTCTCGGCCGTATTGCAGAGATAACCGAAGCCCCTGTTGAAGATTATGACAGCGGTGTGGAATTTAAATTTGAACACGACATCACCTTCAATGATGTGTGTTTTTCCTTTGACAGTCAGGTTATCTTTGACCACCTGTCCTTCACCATCAAAAAAGGGCAGACAGTGGCAATTCTGGGTGCATCAGGCAGCGGCAAAAGCACAATTATGGCTTTGCTGTGCCGTTTTTACACCCCTGACAGCGGCAGCATAACAATTGACGGGGTAGATATAAACGATATCAATCTTGTCGGATTGCGCAAAAATATCAGCCTTGTTATGCAGGAACCGTTTTTGTTCAGCAAAACCATAGGCGAAAACATTGCCGTTACCGACCGCAGGGGAGATATGGACCGCATTGTGGCGGCAGCGAAGATTGCAGATGTACACGATGATATAATGGATTTTGCCGACAGATATGACACGGTTGTAGGCGAAAGAGGTGTTACCGTTTCGGGCGGGCAGAAACAGCGCATTGCCATTGCAAGATGTATCTACACAGGTGCAAATGTACTTATGTTTGACGATTCCCTTTCGGCAGTTGACGCAATGACCGACCGCAGAATAAGGGCAAATCTTAACCGTCACACAAAAGACCTGACCTGTGTCATTATCAGCCAGAGGGTAAACACCCTCATGCAGTCGGACAACATTCTTGTTCTCGACAAAGGCCGCATTGTACAGCAGGGTGACCACAAAAAACTGTGCAGTGAAGACGGTATTTATAAAGAAATTGTAAAAATTCAGCAGGATGTGCTGGAAAAAACAAGGGAGGAGGCACAGTAGTATGTATGACGAACACGCTCTGGCGGCAAAGTTTGACATAAAAGAGTGGAAACGTATTTTTCCGTTTCTGAAACCGTACAAAAAAGAGATGATACTGCTTGTGCTGTGTGCAGTTTTCTGCTCCTTTATTGATTCGGTTTTTCCGCTGATGACAAAATATGCAATCAACAATTTTATCGAACCCCGCACTCTCAACGGCATTGTGTGGTTCGTTGCAGCCTTTGTGCTGATAGCGTTTTTGCAGGCTGAGTTCGGCTCGGTTATCTATTCCAAAAAGGCAATCTATATCGAAATGTGCATCGGCCGCGATATGCGCTATAAACTGTTTCGTCATGTGCAGGAGCTTTCGGTTGACTATTTCAATGTGACACCGGTAGGCTTTATCCTTGCCCGAATAATGAACGACACCAACAGCATGGGCGGCATGTTCTCCTGGCGTCTGGCGGCAATTGCCCTGCAGGCATCATACCTTGTGTTTGTGCTGGTAAATATGCTGGTGCTCAATGTAAAGCTGGGCATTATGGTGCTTGCTGTAATGGCGGTTATGGCAGCAATAATTTTTCTTGTGCAGAAAAAGCTGATTGCATTAAACCGAAAAGCAAGAAGACAGAACGCCAAAATCACTGCAGCCTACAACGAATATATCAACGGTGCACAGACGGTTAAAAGCCTGTCTGCCGAACAGCTTATCTGCGGTGAATTTTCTGACATAAACAACGAAATGCGAAACCGCACAATGAGGGTTCGCAATCTGGAACGCCGTGTTATGCCGTTTATTTCGGCAATCGGTTCCCTCACTGTTGCACTTGTTCTCAGTGCAAGCGTGCCTATGGTAAACAGCCTTGTTATGGATGTGGGTACCCTGGCGGTGTTTATAAACTACACATTTTCAATTTTAGGGCCTATTGAAGACCTTATGAACAGCCTTAACAACACAATTTCCCTGCAGGCAAATGTGGAAAGGGTTAACCGCCTTATGGATACACCCGAAGCTGTGCACGACGCAGAGGATATTGTGGAAAAATACGGCACAATATATGATGCGAAAAAAGAAAACTGGGAAGAACTTAAAGGGGACATCGAATTTAAGAATGTCAGCTTTAAGTATCCGGGCAGTGAAAGATATGTGCTGCAGAACTTCAATCTTAAAATTGATGCGGGTACCTGTGTTGCAATTGTAGGTCACACAGGGGCGGGCAAAAGCACCCTTGTAAACCTTGTGTGCCGCTTTTTTGAACCTACCGAAGGGCAGATTCTCATTGACGGCAGAGATTACAGGGAACGCAGTCTGCTGTGGCTTGAAAGCAACCTGAGTTATGTGCTGCAGTCTCCGCATCTGTTCAGCGGAACCATTATTGACAATATAAAATATGCAAATCAGGATGCCACAATGGAACAGGTGATTGCTGCTGCAAAAAAGGCACAGGCACACGATTTTATTGAAAAACTGCCTCTGGGCTACAACACCGATATAGGTCAGGGCGGCGACAAGCTTTCCACAGGGCAAAAGCAGCTTATAAGTATTGCAAGGGCAATACTTGCTGACGGCAGAATAATGGTTATGGATGAAGCCACAAGCTCTGTTGACACAAAAACGGAACAGCTTATAAACGGTATGACAAGCGATTTGCTTAAAGACAAAACCAGCTTTATAATTGCACACCGCCTTTCCACCGTTAAAAATGCCGATATTATCATTCTTGTTGACAACGGACAGATTGTGGAAATGGGCAGCCACCGTGAACTGCTTAAAAAACAGGGAGCTTACTATAATCTTTACACAAGCCAGTGGGAAGAAGACGAACAGGACAAGTTCTTCAAAAAGCTTAAAACTGTGCAGCAGTAACGGTATGAAAAACAGAATATAAACAAAAATAAATCCCGACGGTATTGCGTGCTGTCGGGATTTTTGTTGTCTGCAGGGGCATTGCTGTACAATAATGAAAAAACAACCGGGGAAATACACAGAGGATATGTTATAAATACTGTTGTTTTTTAAAAAAATATGGTACAATAAAATACAAACTTAAATAAAATGGGGTAATATATTTGATTTTGTCAAAAACTGCGCCGTTTTATGTCTTTAAAAGTTAAAATCAGATAAAAATTATCATATATATGTATACATACAGCAAATATTCAAAGAGGTGATACATATGGCAAAAGCTGTTGTGCTTGCAGGCGGCGGCGCAAGAGGTTCCTACCATGTAGGAGCGTGGCAGGCGTTGATTGAACTTGGCTACAAACCCGATATTGTAACAGGCACATCTGTGGGCAGTCTCAACGGTGTGCTTATGGCACTGGACTGGTTTGATGTTGCAAAAGGAATGTGGCTTTCCATCGATGACAGGGATGTAATGGATATTCCTGAAAAGGTGTTTTCAAAGGAAACTCTGACCTTTGCCAGAGATTTTGCCACAAAAGGCGGTATAAGCCTTGAACCGCTGGAAAAAATGATTACCCGTTTTGTTGACGAGGATATGCTGCGCGCATCAAAATGCAGATATGGGCTTGTGACGGTAAATGTAAACACCCACAAACCTGCCGAACTTACGCTGGAGGAAATTCCACATGGTAAGCTTGTGGACTATATGCTGGCATCAAGTGCATGTTTTCCTGTCCTGCGAAGCCGCAAAATTGACGGCCAGACTTATATTGACGGCGGATATTACGACAATATGCCCTCCAACCTGGCGGTGCGTATGGGCGCAGATGAAATTGTGGAAATTGACCTCGACAGCTTTGGTATCAGCAGAAAGCTGAAGGCTGAAAACGTAAAGGTGATATCGGTTAAAAGCTGGCACGACCTTGGACATTTTCTGGAATTCAACCCCGAAAATGCAAAGCGCAATATTGAACTTGGCTACCTTGACACTTACAAGGCTTTCGGAAAACTGGAGGGTAAGGCTTACAGTTTCAGAACAGGTGAAACTGAAAAAATGTACACTGCTTTCGGAGTGGAACTTATGGAGATGTGTGAACAGGTTTACGAAATCCATACCACACTTAAAATTGCTGCCGAGGTTTATATGCACACCGAACGCCATAACCCTAAAACAGTGGGGGATAAATTTCTTGCTGTGTTGGAGGGTGCAATGGAAACAGCGCATCTGCCTTACGGCGAGGTTTATACAATGGAAAATCTTATGCCGCTGTTAAAGCAGGCAAAAGTAAATACAATTATTGAAAAGGCACAGGATATGCTGCATGACACGGCAAAGGCTAAAATTATGGCATCTGTGGGTGCTGCGGATATAAAACAAACATATCTTGCACTGCTGAAAACGCTGATATAAAAATATGCAGCAGATATAAAATTTTGGAGGACAGAATGGTTAAATATGTAGGTACACCGGCTTCGGGCGGCCTGACCATAGCAAAAATTAAAGTTGTAAACCGCAGAATTGCAGGATTTAAACGCGTTGTGCTGACTCCTCACAGGGAAAGAGCACTTTACAATGCGGCACTTATCCTCGCAAAAGACGAGCTTACCGAAATTATAAGACACACCACCAACGAGCACAGGGATATTCTCAATTTTCAGGTGCTTATGCTGGACGATGCGGGCTTAAACCAGCTTGTTCTCGCAAAAATTGAGGAACATAACGGTGCGGCAAGGTCGGTTGAAATTGCTATGGAAGAATACTGTGCAAAGCTTAAATTCATCAATGACGGTTATTTAAGTGAACGAACAAGTGATATCCGCGACGCACTGACAAGGGTTATTGATATTCTCGATGGCAGAAAAAGAGAACGCTTTGTGCTGACAGAACCCTGTGTTATTGTAGCGGACGAAATTCTGCCAAGTGACCTTGCGTCCATCGACCGCAAGTTTTCAAAAGGCTTTATTACTGTTGAAGGTTCCTACCAGAACCACGCAAACATCATCGCCAGAACAATGGGTATTCCGTCTGTCTGCACAATTGACAGCGAAATTCTTAACCCTCTCAATGACGGAAGAATGGTTGCTATGGACGGTTATACAGGGGAAGTTTTCCTGCTGCCTGACGATGATACAGTAGCGGCATTTGAACGCAAAATGAAGCTTGAAAGCATGGACAGTGAACGTGCTGAAGAGATAAAAAACAAAAAGATTATTACCCCTGACGGCAGAGAAATCAAAATTTTTGCAAACTGCAATGACCCTAAGGATATACGTCTTGCGATAAATAACGGTGCTCACGGCATAGGACTTGTCAGAAGTGAAATTCTGTTTATGAGCACAGAACACGATTTGTCCCTTGCAAGCCAGATACGCTTTTATTCCGAATGTATCCGTGCAGCACAGGGCAGAGAAATTACCATCCGTACATTTGATATCGGTGCTGACAAACCTCTTGACCGGCTTGAACTTGAAAAGGAACCAAACCCTGCTCTCGGTATGCGCGGTGTAAGGCTTATGTACACACAGCAGGAAATTTTTGAAACCCAGATTGAAGCACTGCTGGTTGCAGCTGACCGCTGCGGCAGAATAAATGTTATGATACCTATGGTAAGCGTTGTAAGCGACGTGACCGATTACATGGTTATGGTGGAAAGGGTTAAGGAACGTCTGCTCAGTGAAGGTGTGATTGCCACAGATAAAATCAACTGGGGCATTATGATAGAAACTCCGTCAGCAGCACTTATCAGTGACGAACTGGCAAAATATGTAAACTTTTTCTCCATCGGCACAAATGACCTTACCCAGTATGTCCTTGCGGCGGACCGCATAAACACCAACGCGGCAAGATATTACGACCCTGTGCATCCTGCAGTTGTAAAGCTTGTGGAAATGACAGCGCAGGCTGCCCGCAGATGGGAAATAAAGGTAAGCATCTGCGGCGAAAGTGCTGCAGATTTTGAAAGCGCAAAGATTTACATAGAAAAAGGTGTTCACAGTCTGTCAATGGCTCAGAACGCCATGCTGCCTATCAAGCAGAGACTGCTTGAGGAATTTTCACAGTCATAGAACAATTTTATATGGAAATTTCACATAAAAAGTGTTATTATTAAATCAGAGAAAAACATTGCCCGCAATGTTTAATTTACCTATAAGGAGGTAAGATATATGAAACTTATTTTGGCTATCATCAATAAAGAAGACGCTGCCGAAGTTTCCAGCGCACTTACAAAAGCAAGATTTTCCGTGACAAAACTTGCTACACAGGGTGGTTTCCTTATGTCCGGCAACACAACAATTATCTGTGGTACAGATGATGAAAAGGTTGACGCTGCAATTGAAATCATCAAAGAACATTCCCGTCAGAGAAAAGAAATTGTTCCATCCACTGCAACATACGGCATTGGTGTGACAACAAGTTTCCCACTTGAAGTAACTGTTGGCGGTGCAACAATTTTTGTGCTTGACGTTGACAGATTTGAAAAAGCATAATGTTTATTGACAGCTTTACAGGCAATAAAAACACAAAGCTAAGCCTGGGTGAACTGATAAAAAGTTCCAGGCTTAGCCATGCTGTGCTTATTTTTGCAAAAGAGGGCTGCGGTGCAAACTGTTTTGCACGTCTGCTTGCCGCAGATATAATCGGCACAGACACAGACGGCCTTAAACTTATAGAACAGCAGGCACATCCTCAGGTACAGATTATCAAGGGCAGCGGTGCTTCGGGGCAGATTAAAGTTGACAGTGTAAGAGAAATAAACTCCAACGTCAACTTTTCTTCCATAGGCGGCGAAAAAAGGGTTGTCATTATACAGAACTGTGAAAACTTCAACACCAACAGTGCCAATGCGCTGCTTAAAAACCTTGAAGAACCAAAAGATGACATCACCTACATCCTGACCACAACAGATGTGTCAAAGATACTGTCCACCATACGCTCACGCTGCCAGATGTATTCCCTGAGCCAGCCTTCCCTGCAGGAGACAAAGGAATACTTTGCGAAAGTTGATTCGGCAGAAAAAGATGAGCTTATAAAAATATATTCAGGCAATATAGGTATGGTAAAGGACGCGCTGGAAAACCCGAAGCGTTTTGAAATTCTGCAGAAAGCGCTGTCAGCACAGAAACTTATCAGCCGCGGCGAAAGCTATGAGCTGGCAAAACTGCTGTTTGGCTTCAACAAAAAGAAGGAGGATTTTGTCCTTTTTCTGAAAGACCTGGAATTTATCTGCGACCAGAATCTTTCCCAGGCCAATGTAAACATTATGAATGCGGTTATCGACTGCCGCAGTGCACTTGCGCGCAATGCAAACCTTGGGCTGATAATGGAAAACTTTATAATCGCAGTTAAAAAATAAAATTTATAAAATATAGGAGAATTTATGACAAAAGTTGTCGGAGTTCGTTTTAAAACAGGTGGCAAGGTTTACTTTTTTGACCCACAGGATTTTGAAATCAGAAAAGGCGACCATGTTATCGTAGATACTGCCCGCGGTATGGAATGCGGCCTCTGTGTACAGGGTGTACATGAGGAAGACCCGGACAAAATTGTGCGTCCGCTTAAATCTGTTACACGCATTGCTTCCCCACAGGATGTGGAAAAGATGGAACAGAACCGCAAGGATGAAAAAAAGGCATTTGAAATCTGCCTTGAAAAAATTGAAAAACATAAACTGGAAATGAAGCTTATAGATGTGGAATACACCTTTGACCGCAGCAAAGTTCTGTTTTACTTTACTGCAGACGGCCGTGTTGACTTCCGTGAACTGGTTAAGGAACTTGCACAGGTGTTCCGCACAAGAATTGAACTTCGCCAGATTGGTGTAAGGGATGAAAGCAAAATGATGGGCGGCATCGGTGTGTGCGGCCAGCAGTTCTGCTGTTCACGCTTCTTGTCCGACTTTACCCCTGTAAGCATTAAAATGGCAAAGGAACAGGGATTGTCCCTTAACCCAAGCAAAATCAGCGGCAGCTGCGGCAGACTTATGTGCTGCTTAAGCTACGAACAGCCTGCATATGAACATCTTAACAGCATTACTCCGGGTGTGGGCAGTGTTGTAAGAACACCTGAAGGCACAGGTGTCGTAACCGAAACCAGCATCATGCGCGGCAAGGTTAAAGTTTCCCTTGACAAAAACAAGGAAAGCCTGCCTAAAGAGTTTTCTGTTAAAGACCTCACCGTTATCAAAAAGGTTCATCACAACAAAAAGAACAACAATGCTGACGGCGTAAGCGAAAAGGAACTCAGAGCACTCGAAGATTAAAAAACTGTCCCGGTACCTGCAAAAGGCACCGGGAATTTTTTGTGTTTACAGGGTGGAGTTCGGACTGAAGTGGCATACTCAGCGAGCATCTTGAAAAATGTTCTGATGTGTCAGAGAAAAACAAAAACAGTATGATATATTGTTATAGTGACATATTTTTATCATACATAATTGTCAATTTGTACAATTAGCACAAGCTAACTTTATTTCGTATGTTGAAAATGCCTAAAAAGGTCTTGATTATTTTTTAAAAGCATAGTATAATAATTTCATCAAAAAATACCATCGTTCAATGGTTAATATTTATGGAGGTAAATTATTATGGCATACAAAATTACAGATGCTTGTATCGCTTGCGGCGTTTGCGCAGGTGAATGTCCAGTAAGTGCTATTTCCGAAGGTGATGGCAAATACGTTATCGACGAAGGCGCTTGCCTCGACTGTGGTGCATGTGAAGGTGCTTGCCCAACAGGTGCTATCGAAGCTTAATTCTTAATACGAATTACATAAAATGTCTTCCCAAAAGGGAGGACATTTTTTTGTTGCTTAAAATACAGCAGGCACATCAGAAAAGATTGATTGTTTTATCCGTATTGTAAAACAACGCAAAAAATGGTAATATTTAATTAACTATAATCACAATTCAGAGGGTATTTTATGGCAGGTGTAATTTATGTTGTTGCCACACCTATCGGCAACCTTAACGATATGACTCCGCGTATGGAACAGGCGTTTGCCGAAGCAGATTTTATTGCGGCGGAAGACACCCGTGTCACCGTCAAACTGCTTAATCATCTGGGCATCAAAAAGCCGATGATAAGTTATTACGAACACAACCTTAAGGATAAAGGCGAATATATAATCTCCCGTGTTCTCAGCGGGGAAAGCTGTGCTGTGTGCAGCGACGCAGGCACCCCTTGCATCAGCGACCCGGGCGAAATTCTGGTAAAACAGGCACACGCCCACGGAATCCGTGTTATTCCAATCACAGGCCCAAGTGCAGTTATTACTGCTTTGTCGGTAAGCGGACAGAACACAGGCCGTTTCTGTTTTGAAGGCTTTTTGTCCACCACAAAAAAGGCACGCGTGGAACATCTGGAACAGGTTAAAACCGAAACCAGAACAATGATATTCTACGAAGCACCACACAAGCTGCTTAACACCCTTAAAGACTTCAAGGAATATTTCGGCGCTGACCGCAGCCTGACAATTGCCAAGGAACTGACAAAACTTCACGAACAGATATGGCTGACAACCGTTGGTGAAGCTCTTGATTATTACACCGAAAACCCACCAAAAGGGGAGTTTGTGCTCATTGTTGCGGGCGGGGTGTTTGAAGTGGAAGAAAAAACACTCACTCTTGACGAAGTTGCACAGAGATGCATCGACATTATGGAAAGCGAAAACCTGCCGCTCAAAGAAGCTGCAAAGCTTGCCTGTGCAAAGACAAACTTTTCCAAAAGCGAGGTTTACAAAGCTGCACAGAATATAAGGGGGTAAAGGTATGAAATATCTTATCATCAGCGACACCCACGGCAGCTATACCGAACTGTGCTGTATTCTTGAAACAGAAAAAGAGATAAAAGAAGTGATTTTTCTCGGTGACGGCCTTGCCGATATACAAAAAGCAAAACTGGACTACCCTGACCGCAATTTTACCTGCGTAAAAGGCAACTGCGATTTGTGGGACAGCGTGCCGAGCATGAATATACTGACACTTGATAAATACAAGGTGCTTATCACCCACGGTGACGGCTTTGACGTAAAAACCAGCAAACTGGGCCTGCGCCGTGCCGCAATAGGACTTGGTGTGGACATTGCCCTTTACGGACATACCCACCGCCAGTATTATGAATATCTTGACGGACTTTATATTTTCTGCCCGGGCAGCGTACGCCCCGAAGCCGCAAGCGGCTTTTGCCCAAGCTATGGTATTATGGATTTTTCCGAGGGTTACCCGAATATTTATAACTGTGAAATTATATAAAACAAAAAGGACGGAAATTTCCGTCCTTTTTCTTGTGTATAACGATTAAAACTTTTTGATAAATTGAAATTTATATTATACCTCTAACAATAATGCTTATGGTTCCAATTGCCGCAAAAATTTTTCCTATTAAAAGACAATTGTTCCGCATCTGCTGAAATCGGATGTAAACCGCTGATGGTGCATCAAAAGTACCATTGTGTATATGCAAAAAGTATTGCGCACACAGTAAAGCAAGAACGCAGACAACAATACTAACTACGCCAACGATTAGCAGTATTTTCTTCATATTTACACCTCACAATTTGTCAAATTCAAATTTATCAATCAGTCGTCTTCATGTTCTGTAAGTATTTTATTGAGCTCACGCACAAAATCATGGTAACCTTTGGGAAAATTTTCAGAGCCATCGGCGTGTATTTCCTGCCCGTCATTTACGGTAGCCCTGAAGTCAAACATTATCCCGTCATTCACATCTTTCGGGTGCTTGCCGTGAAATCCGTCCCAGCTGATTACACCACAGGTGTTCATAAGTTCAATAAAATCTGTAATGTCACAAACAGCACTTGCCTCAAGCTCAAGCGTATCTGCTCCATTTGAATATACTTTTCTGAAACGCCTGAGTTCTGTTTTCCCGTCTTCGTTTGTGATTTCATACACATTGCAGAATCTCATTCCTTGCAAAGTAAGTGCCATCGTTTCAATTGAGGTAATCGCTTTTTTGCAATTATCTGCACAACCGCACAGTCCGATTGGTGTTGAAGGCTTCCTGGTGGTTATTAAAGTTAAGAACTTCTTCATTAAAACACTCCTTTAATCAAAGTTTATCTATCTTTGCAAATTTAAATTTTTCTAACTGCATTATACCAAACAGATGTGTAAATTTCTACATACCAATCTGTTCGCCAAATTCAAATTTATCTTACAGTTACAGTTTAGCAAAATAATTTTTGCAATTCAATATTATCAGCCTGAACGATTTATCATCACAATTGAATTCAAATGCATAGTTTGCAAAGCATTTACTGCATTTACTTATTTTATATTTTGTGGTAAAATAATATGAATTGTAATTTTTAATATTTATTCTGAGGTACATATATGTTATTCAACTCGGTTCCTTTTATGATATTTCTGCCAATTGCAGTGCTTTTGTACTACATTGTTCCACAGAAATTTCAGAAAATATATCTTCTGGCAGTAAGCTACTACTTTTATGCCTGCTTTGATTTAAGGGCAGTTCCGTTTTTAATAGCGGCAACACTTGTCAGCTTTTATGCCGCTAAAATTATCGAAAGCAAAGAGGACGACAAACAGAGAAAAAGGGCAATGCTGCTTGCTTTGGCTGTAAACATAGGTATGCTGTTGGTGTTCAAATACTGCAACTTCTTTGCCGAAAACCTTGTGGCACTTGCAAATGTGTTTGGCGCAAACCTTGAGTTCAAACGTTTCAACATACTTATGGTTACAGGCATCAGCTTTTTCACATTCCAGAGCGTTGGCTATGTGCTGGACGTTTATCTCAAAAAAATCAAGGCGGAACAGAATCTGCTTATCTACAGTCTGTTCATCGGCTTCTTCCCGCATGTGCTTGCAGGCCCTATCAGCCGCGGTGCAAAACTTATTCCGCAGTTTTACAAGGAACATACCTTTGACTATGACAAGGTTAAAAGCGGCTTGCAGCTTATGGCAATCGGCTTTTTTAAAAAGATTGCAGTGGCAGACGTGCTTGCAATGTTTATCGGCGCAGTGCACGACGATGTTACAGCCTATTCAGGTTTAATGCTTATTTTTACAGCTTTTGCATATTCCATTCAGCTTTATGGCGACTTTTCAGGCTATTCCGACATTGCAAGAGGCTGTGCAAAGCTGCTGGACTTTGACATTGTGGACAACTTTTCCACACCGTATTTTTCAACAAGCTTCAGCCAGTTCTGGACAAAATGGCACATCAGCCTTTCCAGTTGGTTCCAGGACTATATCTTCACACCTTTTGTCTGGACTAACCCGCTGAGACGCTTCGGTTTTGAAAACCCACCTGTTATCGTTGGCATTTGGCTGGTATTTCTGACAAGCGGTCTGTGGCACGGCAGTGCGTGGACATTTATCATATGGGGCGTGCTGCATGCAATCTACCGCACAGCAGAAGATTTAAAACGCAAATACTGGCGTAAACCGGACAAACGCCCTAAACCGCTCAAGTTCTGGGCAAAGGTCGCAGGTGTGTTCACACTTGTTACATTCAGCCAGATATTCTTCCGTGCAAATACAGTAAGTGATGCATTCTGGTATGTTGGACATCTGTTCTCCAACCTTTCACCTGCAGTTTTTGTGGACGACCTTTACAAATCAATTGCAGCAGGCTTTGATGCCACACCATTGCTTATCTATGCTTACATTGCATACAGCGTGCTTGTAACTGCAATTATCGTTTATATGGACTGGTACCGTCAGTTCCGTCTCAAAGGCAAATGCCTTACAACCGTATTCCTTACAATGAAACAGCCTTACCGTATTCTGTGCTACTACATCCTTGTAGGCCTTATTATGGCAGGATTTATCATGCAGAACGGCGGCTACGGTGCATCTGCAAACTTTATCTACGCAAACTTTTAAACTCAATAATCAAAAAAATACTGCCGGCATTTCCGTTATGGACATGCCGGCAGTTTTGTTTTGCCAAATCACAAAATTACCTCCTGCCTAATAAAATAATTTTAAAAGTAGGTGATGATATTGAACGATTTTTTAACGGTTAAAGATATACAGATGATTTATCAGACCCCTGCCGAAGAAACAATGGCGGTGAAAAACGTGTCCTTTTCGGCAGAAAAAGGGCAGTTTGTCAGCATTGTTGGACCATCAGGCTGCGGCAAAAGCACCATACTTTCCTGTATGGCAGGTCTGCGGCAGCAGCAGGCAGGACAGATATACCTTGAGGGCAGGCAGATACAGCACAGCCGCGACAGAATAGGATATATGCTGCAAAGTGATAACCTTATGCCCTGGCGGTCGGTGTGGCGCAATGTTACCCTGGGGCTGGAAATAAAGAAAAAACTGGACGATGAAAACTGCAGCTATGCACAGCAGCTGCTTGAAAAATATGACCTGTGGCAGTTCAAAGACTCTTTTCCGTCACAGCTTTCGGGCGGTATGCGCCAGCGTGTTGCACTTATCCGCACCCTTGCGCTGAAACCTGAGGTTCTGCTGCTTGACGAAGCTTTTTCTGCCCTTGATTATCAGACAAGGGTTAAGGTGAGCTGTGATGTGTACGAAATTTTACGCCGCGAAAACAAAACCATTGTTATGGTAACCCACGACATTCCCGAGGCGGTTTCAATGTCCGACAGGGTGATAATACTTTCAAAACGTCCTGCGGTTGTGCAGAAAGTTGTGGATATACAGCTGGGTGCAAGGGAGGATAACCCTGTAAAACGCCGCACTCACCCGAATTTTCAAAATTATTTCAACAGCATCTGGAGGGAGCTTATGTACGATGAAAAAGGCGGTATCATATCGTGAAAAATATCTGCAGGAAATAAAATATACAAAAATAAAGGTACGGCTTGTACAGGTGGCTGTAGTGGTGCTGTTTGTGGTGCTGTGGGAATGGCTGACCTGCACAGGGGCGGTGGATCCGTTTATATTTTCCTCTCCTTCAAGAATGTGGGCAATGTTTGTCACAATGGCACAAAGCAACCTGGCTTATCATATACTGATTACAGTGGCTGAAACACTCATAGGCTTTTTGCTTGGTGTGGTGCTGGGGTTTGTCATTGCTGTGGCAATGTGGTTTTCTCCCTTTGCAAACCGTGTGGCAGCCCCCTTCCTTGTAGTGCTGCATTCGCTGCCCAAAATTGCTCTTGGCCCTGTGATAATTGTGTGGGCAGGGGCAGGGATGAACGCCATTATTGTCATGGCGGTGGCAATATCCCTTATTGTTACCGTGCTGGAACTTTCGGGCGGTTTTGAATCCACCGACAAAAACCTCATCACCACAGTTCAAAGCTTTGGTGCAACAAGAACACAGGTGTTTTTAAAGGCGGTACTGCCCTACAACATCCCCGTGCTGTTCCAGAGTTTAAAGGTCAACATAGGTTTAAGCCTTGTAGGTGTTATTGCAGGGGAGTTCCTTGTTTCAAAGGCAGGGCTGGGATATCTGATTGTATATGCGGGTCAGGTGTTCAGAATGGACCTTGTAATGATGAGTGTGGTTATTCTTGGGGTGGTGGCCTTTGCAATGTATCACGGTGTTTCTGCCGCGCGTCAGATAGTGGAAAAGAAAATAAATCACGACACTTAAGGAGATTTTTATGAAGAAACTTGTCTGTGTTCTTGTTGCTGCAGCTATGGCAGTGTGCACCTTTACAGCCTGCGGCAAAACAGAACAGAAGGAACTTGAAAAGGTTACTTTAAGCGAGGTTACACATTCCATCTTTTATGCGGCACAGTATGTAGCCATCAACGAAGGATATTTTGCAGAGGAAGGACTGGAGATTGAACTTGTTAATGCAGGCGGTGCCGACAAGGTTATGACCAGCGTGCTGACAGGTGCGGCAGACATAGGTTTTGCAGGGGCGGAAAGCTGTATATATGTTTACCTGCAGGGCAAGGAGGATTACCCGAAAGTTTTTGCACAGCTTACAAAATGTGACGGGTCGTTCCTTGTGGGGCGTGAGAGTGTCCGGAATTTTGACTGGCAGTCCCTTAAAGGCAGCACAATTCTGCCCGGCAGAAAAGGCGGTATGCCATATATGACGCTGTTGTATGCCCTTAACAAAAACGGGCTTGCAGTGGGAGAGGACGTTTTCTTCAACGATACAATTCAGTTCAATGCAATGACAGGAGCTTTTTTGAGCGGTGAAGGGGATTATGTGACGGTGTTTGAGCCGTCAGCCACCGACATTGAAATGCAGGGCAAAGGATATATTCTGGCTTCTGTAGGCGAAGCGGGGGGCGAAGTGCCGTACACAACCTACTTTGCACAGCAGAACTATGATGCACAAACCCTGCAGAAGTTTACCAGAGCCATTGCAAAGGGACAGAAATTTGTGGCAGAAAAATCAGCTGCCGAAATTGCACAGGCAATACAGCCTTCTTTTGCCGATACCGACATAAAGGTTATCGAAACTGTGGTGCAGCGCTACAAGGATATAGGCGCTTTCAGCAGCACACCTGTAATGGACAGGGAAAGCTTTGACCGCATTGTTGAAATTGTTAAAAATGCAGGGGAAATAAGCAATGACGCTGTTGTGCCGTTTGAAGCACTTATAGACAACAGCTATGCAGAAAAAGCGCAGCCGTAAAGCATAAACTGTTGTACAGACAGTCAGAGAGATTATGCATCTATTGACTATACAAAATTTTAAGTATAAAATAGTAGCTGTTCTGCAGCTGCTATTTTATTGCTTTTAAAGCGGAGGAATATTATGAAAGTTCTTATGATCAACGGTTCTCCACACCAGTACGGATGTACTTATACAGCACTTAAAGAGGTAAGTGACAAGCTTAACAGTCACGGCATTGAAACCGAATTTGTATATCTTGGAACACAGGCTGTTCACGGCTGTATTGCCTGCGGCGGATGTTATCAGTCAGGCAAATGTGTTTTTGACGACCAGGTTAATGAAATTCTTTCAAAAGCAGACCGGTACGACGGTGTTGTTGTTGGCAGCCCTGTTTATTATTCCGGTCCTAACGGCACGCTCTGTGCTTTTCTTGACCGTTTGTTTTATTGTTCCCGTGGCAGATTTGCAAACAAATTTGCTGCAGCGGTGGTTTCCTGCCGCAGAATGGGCAACACATCCAGCCTTGACCGCCTCAACAAATATTTCCAGATTTCAAAGATGCACATTGTTTCTTCACAGTACTGGAACGGTGTCCACGGCAATACACCGGAAGAAGTAATGCAGGACAGGGAAGGAATGCAGATTATGCGTACCCTTGGCGAAAATATGGCATGGCTTATAAAAATTGCCGATGCAGGCAAAAAAGCAGGTGTACCTGCACCGCAGTACGAAAAAGGTGTGGGCACAAACTTTATCAGATAAAACAGGCATATTGTTCTGACATAACAGTGTTTATAAATGAAAAACGGTATCTGAATTTTCAGATACCGTTAATTTTTTTATGAAATTATACCGCCATAGTCTGTAATAACAGGTTTGATCTTATTCCCAAAGTTTAGACGGATATGTTCCGTCAGCGTGCATTTTTATCATTGCCTGCTGAACCATAGGTTTGTCTTCCTTGTATGTAACACCGTACCATTTGTCACTGCTTGTAAGAACTTTTACAGCAGCTTTGTTGCTTTCGATAAGTCTTGTCACAACAGTAGGCAGATAGTATTCGCATTTTTCAGGGTTGACTGCAAGGTTTGCAGTGAGAAAATCCGGGAACCCTGCCCATGCTTCTTTTACAAAATCCTGTGTGAATCCCCACATGTTCATGGAAACAGGTGTGCAGCCGCAAAGAGCTACTGTTCTGTCGTCCATGATGCTTTCAGCATCTTCGCCGGCTTTTATAATCTTTGTGTGTTCGGTAACTTTTGCAAGGTAACCGTTTTCGTCGGTTTCGCAAACCCCGCGTGAAACATGACCGTTTTCTGTAAGTGTGTTTGCAAGTTTGTAAGCTACCATGCAGAAAGGATATGGGTTTTCAGGGTGTTCTTTGCAAAGATAATCGTATATAACTTTGAAAGCATCTCTTCCGTAAAAGTCGTCAGCGTTGATTGCAACAAAAGGTGAGTCAATCAGGTCCCGTGCTGCAAGCACAGCGTGCGCAGTGCCCCAAGGTTTTTTGCGGCCTTCAGGAACAGTGAAACCTTCGGGCAGGTCGCAGATGTCCTGATAAGCATATTTTACATTGATGAATTTGCTTACACGGTCACCAACTGATTCCTTGAAGTCTTTTTCTATTTCTTTTTTGATGATGAAAATTACAGATTCAAAGCCTGCCTGTTTTGCATCATAAAGGGAATAGTCGATAATAATTTCGCCATTTGGACCAACAGGGTCAATCTGCTTAAGACCGCCATAGCGGCTGCCCATACCGGCTGCCATAACTACCAATACTGGTTTTTTCATATTTTAATCTCCTTTTGATAGGATTTTATGTCTTTCGAATTACAAATTGTAATATTTTGACTTAACTATACTTAAAGTGTTTAATCTTTGAAGCCGTCAGGGTTCCGGCTCTGCCATCTCCATGCGTCGCGGCACATTTCTTCAATGCCGTTTTCAGCTTCCCAGCCAAGTTCGTTTTTAGCTTTGGATGCATCTGCATAGCAGGTTGCAATGTCACCGGGGCGGCGTGCTTTGATAACATAAGGCACTGTAACGCCGGTTGCTTTTTCAAAGCTTTTTACCATGTCAAGCACACTGTAGCCGGTGCCTGTGCCAAGGTTGTAAAGGCAAAGCCCTGCGTTTTCTTCCAGTTTTTTCAGCGCTTTCACATGTCCTTTTGCAAGATCAACAACATGGATATAGTCCCTTACACCTGTGCCGTCGTGAGTGTCATAGTCGTCACCGAACACACCCAACTGTTCCAGCTTGCCTACGGCAACCTGTGTGATATATGGCATAAGGTTGTTTGGAATACCGTTGGGGTTTTCACCGATTTTGCCGCTTATATGTGCACCGATAGGGTTGAAATAACGCAGAATAACCACGTTCCATTCGTTATCAGCTTTCTGGATGTCGGTTAAAATCTGTTCCAGCATGCTTTTTGTCCAGCCGTATGGGTTGGTGCATACACCTTTTGGACAGTCTTCTGTAATAGGAACAAAAGCAGGGTCGCCGTATACTGTTGCCGAAGATGAAAAAATGATGTTTTTGCATTGGTGGTTTTTCATAACTTCCAGCAGCACAAGGGTGCCTGTAATGTTGTTGTTGTAATATTCCCATGGTTTTGCAACACTTTCGCCAACGGCTTTAAGCCCTGCAAAATGAATTACGCTTTCAATATTTTCTTTTTCAAATATTTCGTTGAGAGCAGTTTTGTCGAGAATATCGGCTTTATAGAATTTAACTTCTTTGCCTGTGATTTCTTTTACTCGTTCAAGACTTTTTTCGCTGGAGTTTACAAGGTTGTCAACAACAACAACTTCCCTGCCGCTTTCCAGCAGTTCCACAACTGTGTGGCTTCCGATGTAGCCGGCACCGCCTGTTACAAGAATTGCCATAGAGAGTCCTCCGTAAAAGGTGATTTCAATTGTACAGCTGATACAGCATTTTAGCTGCAGTTCGCAATTACTCATATTAATTTTATCACAAACGGGGATATTATCAATAGAAATTTGTATCCGTACCTGTATAAGTTGTTGTTTTTGACTGTTTTTATAATGAAAGATAATTATTGTAACATAATTGTAATATATTATATATAAAATTGAGTCAAAAAGAGTTGACACAAATATAACGAAATGTTATTATATTGCTTGCAATTAAATATTTAAAAATAAAATTGCGAGAACTATTATCTGAAAAAATTAAATGGAGGACTTACTACAATGAAAAAGTTTATTGCTTTGGCATTGACAGCTGCACTTGCAATCTCCATGGTTGCATGTTCTTCCGCACCAGCATCATCTGAAACAGAAGAACCAGCTCTCACTTACAAAACAGGTATGGGTACAGTTATTTCTGTAAAACCAACAAACGAAGACGCAGCTGAAGAAACAGGTGCATCTGCACAGGTTAACACATCTATCGTTGTTGCAACATTTGACTCTGATGACACAATCGTTTCTGTAACAATCGACGTTGCACAGCAGACAGCAAAATTCGACCTCGACGGTCAGCCAGACGGTTCTGTTGACCTCAGAACAAAGATCGAAAAACAGGGCGACTACGGTATGCTCAAAGCTTCCGCAATCGGCAAAGAATACTACGAACAGATCGAAGCTCTTGAAGCTTGGATGACAGGCAAAACTCTCAGCGAAGTTATGGCTATGCCAACATTCCAGAGAGACGCTTCCCACACAAACGTTCCAGACGTTGAAGACCTCAAAGCTTCCTGCACAATCACAGTTCAGGACTACCTTGCTGCTCTCCAGAAAGCATACGACAACGCAGTTGAATGCGCAGGCGTTCCAGCAAAAACAGGTCTTGGTACAGTTATCTCTGCTTCCGTAGCAGGCGAAGATGCAGCTGAAGAAACAGGTGCTTCCGTACAGATCAACACAAACATGATGGCAGTTGCAGTTGACGCTGAAGGCAAAATCGTTGCAGCACAGCTCGACGTTGCACAGCAGAAAGTTGCTTTTGACCTCGACGGCGTTGCAGGTACAACAGACCTCAGAACAAAAGTTGAAAAAGAAGGCGACTACGGTATGCTCAAAGCTTCCGCAATCGGCAAAGAATACTATGAACAGTCCAAAGCATTCACAGAATGGATGGTTGGTCAGACAGTAGCAGAAGTTGCTGGCATGCCAACATTCGAAAGAGATGCTTCCCACACAGCTGTTCCAGACGTTGAAGACCTCAAAGCTTCCGTAACAATCACAGTTGGCGATTACCTCGAAGCTCTCAAAGAAGCAGAAGCAAACGCAAAATAATCTGAATGTTAAGTCAATAATCAGATAATCAAGTAAAAACAGGTGCCCGGAAATTAACCTCCTGGCGCCTGTTTTTTGTTGTCAGAAGATTTTGCAGTGAAAAAATAAAGGTTACAAAAACTGTAACTTTTGTGTAAAAAACTGAAAATGTGTATATTTTGCAGGCAACATCGGAAGTTAAAAAAATAACAAACATCAGTAAACTATGCTGTTTAAATGGTGTTAGAATAAAAAATAAAGTAATTTTACAACATTAAAATAAAGCCAAATATAATTTAAATAAAGTAAATTGCGTAAAATTGAAAATTAAATTGCGTATAAAAAAGATTTGACTTAACCAAATGGTTGTGATATTATGTACATTGCAATTATATGGACATTGCAAAAATTATCTATTATTGACATTAAACGGAGGAATACCACAATGAAAAAAATCATTGCATTGGCACTCACAGCAGCTATGGCTATCTCCATGGTTGCATGCTCTTCCGCTCCTGCATCTTCTGAAGAAACAACAGAAACAGCTACATACAAAGTAGGTATGGGTGTTGTTGTTGGCGCTACAGAAACAGCAGCAGACGCAGAAGCAGAAACAGATGGTCAGTCCCAGATCAACACAACAGTTGCTCTCGTTGTTTTTGACAGCGAAGACAAAGTTGTATCCGCAGAAATCGACGTTGCTCAGCAGACAACAAAATGGGACGCAACAGGTGCAGTAACAACATCTGCAGCTGACGAACTCAGAACAAAAACAGAAAAAGGCGACGACTACAACATGGCTAAATACAGCGACGCTATCGCTGAATGGTATGCACAGGTTGACGCATTTGAAGCTTGGATGGTTGGCAAAACATACGACGAAGTTGCTGGCATGGCACTCGGCGAAAACAGCCACGGCTACACAGACACACCAGCTGACGAAGACCTCAAAGCAGGCTGCACAATTTCTATGAGCGCTTTCCTTGAAGCTATCAAAGAAGCACACGAAACAGCAGTTGAAGTTGAAGGCCTTGCAACAGCAGGTCTCGGCTCTGACGTAACAGCAACAGTTTCCGGCGCAGAAGACGAAGAAACAGAAGGTTCTGCACAGGTTAACTCTTCTTGGGCAGCAGTTGCTCTTGATGAAGCTGGCAACATCGTTTGGGCAAAAATCGACACAGCTCAGCAGTCCACAAAATGGGATGTAACAGGTGCTGTAACAGCAAACGCTGACCTCAGAACAAAATACGACAAAGGCTATGACTACAACATGGCTAAATTCGAACCAAATGCAGTTGGCGAATGGTTTGAACAGATCGACGCTCTCACAGCTTGGATGACAGGCAAAACAGTTGATGCAGTTGTAAACATGGAACTTGGTACAAACATCCATGACTACACAGACACACCAGCTGACGAAGACCTCAAAGCAGGTTGCACAATCTCTATGAGCAGCTTCCTTGCAGCTATCGCACAGGCTGGCGAACTCCAGAAATAATTTTTATCTTTAAGATATAATTATTGCTGAATTAAACAGATTAAAAGCAGGTATCATACGATACCTGCTTTTTGTTTGCAAAAATATATTAATATTCCAGAAAGTTCTGACAGTGTATATACTGTAATGACTGAACTGTAAAATGCAAAAAACAACGGGAGGATGCAAAAACCCTCCCGTTTTGTGTTTTAATCAGTAGCCGAAAACACCTTCAAGGCTTTCGTCCTGTGCAACCCATTCGCTGTCAACGTCGATAACACGGAATTTATCCGGTGTATCGCGCACAATAACAGTTTTGATACCTGCATTGATAATCATTCTCTTGCACATGGAACAGCTGTTTGCATTTGCAACAAGCTCGCCTGTTTTTGCATCTCTGCCTGCAAGGTACAGTGTGCCGCCAATCATTTTGTCCCTTGGTGCGGAGATGATAGCATTTGCTTCTGCATGTACACTGCGGCACATTTCGTATCTTTCGCCGCGAGGAATGTTAAGTTTTTCTCTTATGCAGTAACCAAGGTCGCAGCAGTTCTGTCTGCCTCTTGGTGCGCCAACATAGCCTGTGGAGATAATTTCGTCATTTTTTACGATAATTGCGCCGTAGTTTCTGCGTGTGCAGGTGCCGCGCTGCAGAACAGTTTCTGCAATGTCAAGGTAATAGTTTATTTTACTTCTTCTCATAGTATGTACCTTCTGTAATAGTTTTATCTTTTATTCTATTTTATATGAAAAATATTAAATAATCAATGAAATTTATACAAAAGTATGGTACAATAAATAAACAGTTTGTAAACTGTGCAAAGGAGACGTTTTTATGAAAGAAAACAATGTATGCAGAACCCTTGCGGATGCAGCGGTAAAGGCGCGGGAAAACGCTTATGCACCTTATTCAAAGTTCAGGGTAGGGGCGGCAGTTATGGGCATTGACGGCAATATATACACCGGCTGTAATATCGAAAATGTTTCCTATGGTCTTACAATGTGTGCCGAACGCACCGCCATCTACAAAATGGTGTCACAGGGCTGCACAAAGTTTACCGCCATTGCAATTGCGGCGGGGGAAAAACCGACTGACAGCGCACCTTGCGGTGCCTGCAGACAGGTTATGGGGGAATTCTGCCACGACATAAACAAGACACTTGTTGTTATGGCTTCCGCCACAGGGGAATATATTGAGGAAACCCTTGCGGGTATATTGCCTTACCCTTTTATCAATTTTAAACAAGAGGAATAACACAGATGAGCAGAGAACTTACAAATGTTTCGTATATAAAGGATTTGTGCCAGCGTTACGGCTTCAGCCTGCAGAAAGGCTATGGCCAGAACTTTATTGTAAATGCAGGCATCTGCCCTAAAATTGCAGAACACGCCGAAATTGACGAAAATTGCGGCGTTATCGAAATTGGTACAGGTATTGGTGTTCTTACAAAAGAACTGGCTTTAAGGGCAAAAAAAGTAGTTGCAATTGAAATTGACACCAAACTTCTTCCTCTGCTGGAAGAAACCCTTGCAGATTTTGACAACATCAAAATTATCAACAAGGATGTGCTGGAGGTTGACCTCAATGCACTTATTGCAGAAGAATTCGGTGATATGCCTGTTATGGTGTGTGCAAACCTGCCGTACTACATTACCAGCCCTATCATTATGAAACTGCTGGAAGACAGAATTCCTGTTGAAAATATTACCGTTATGGTGCAGAAAGAAGCTGCACAGCGCATCTGTGCCAGGGAAAAAAGCCGCGATGCAGGCGCAATAAGCCTTGCGGTAAACTACTATGCACAGCCTACAGTATGTTTCAATGTTTCACCGGGGTCATTTTTTCCGCCTCCAAAGGTAACAAGCAGTGTTATCCGTCTTGACATCTGCAAGGAACACAAGGTTAACCCGAAAGATGAAAAAAAGATGTTCCGTCTTATCCGTGCGGCATTTACACAGCGCAGAAAAACCTTTGTAAACAGCACAAGTGCAACACTGGGCATTGCAAAGGCAGACATTGAAGCTGCCCTTGTGCAGATTGGCGAAAACCCTATGGTGCGCCCTGAACAGCTCAGTCTGCAGCAGTTCAGCGATTTGTCCGATATTCTTATGAAATAAATTATATTTTTCAGGGTGATGGTATATCACCCTGAATTGCATTATAAGCAAAAAGGAGTTTGTATTTATGAGCAAACAGACAGCAATTTTAATTATGCTGCTTGTAACGGTTATATGGGGCGGGGGGTTCCCTGCAACAGGGCTTGCACTGAATTTAGGTGTTACTGTTGGCATCATCAATATGGTGCGCGGAGCCATTTTTACAGTGCTGGTATTTGCGGTGTTCCACCGGCAGATACTTACAATGAAGGCTAAAGATATAAAAATAGGTCTGTTTGCAGGCACAGCCAATGTGCTGGCTTTTCTGCTGCAGACAATCGGCACACAGTACACAACTTTGTCCAACAGCGCATTTCTGACTACCACCAATGTAATTATGATTCCGTTTATGGTGTGGGTGCTTATGAAAAAGCGTCCTGTGGCAAAAAACTTTGTTGCAATGGGCATCTGTATGACAGGCACAGCGGTGCTTGCAGGTGTGTTTCAGAACGGCCTGACATTTAATGTGGGGGATATATACACCCTTGCCTGTGCGTTTTTTTATGGGCTTTCCATTGTGCTTGTGGCAATGCAGCCGAGTGACAGCCATTTTTCTGTAAGTGCATTTATGATGGGGTTAACCCACTTTTTAGGCGGTCTGTTCTACTTTTTGTTTGCAGAGGGTGCACATATTCCGGCTCTTGACTGGAAAATCGCAATTCTGCCTGTATTGTATCTGGGCATTTTCTCATCCTTTACCGCACAGACACTGCAGATACTTTCCCAGCGTTTTGTAAGCCCTAACACCGCAAGCCTTGTGTTTATGTTTGAAAGCGTATTCGGCAGCATATTCTCCATACTGTTTGGTTTTGAAGCGTTTACAGTAAACCTGTTTATCGGCGGCGGACTTATTATGATAAGCCTTGTTATAAGCGAAGTTGAGTTTAAAAAGAAAAAACCAAAGCCGCTGACGGAATAAACAGAAGGATAAATTTGAATATGGCGAACAGGTGTAAGGTGGAAATTTACACATCTGTTTGGTATAATACCATTAGGAAAATTTGAATTTGCAGGAGGTAATATTGTATGTGGTTTGTACTTGCGTTATTATCTGCAATATTTGCGGCACTTACCTCTATACTGGCTAAAGTTGGCATAGAAGGTGTCAACTCAAATCTTGCAACGGCAATAAGAACCATTGTTGTAGTTGTTATGGCTTGGGGAATGGTGTTTCTCACAAATGCACAAAACGGAATAGCTGAAATAAGCAAACGAAGTTGGTTGTTTATAATTCTGTCGGGTTTGGCAACGGGTGCTTCATGGTTATGCTATTACAGAGCATTACAGTTAGGTGACGCATCAAAGGTTGTTCCAATTGACAAATTAAGTGTTGTAATTACATTGGTTCTGGCATTTGTATTCTTACAGGAACAATTTACAATGAAATCGTTAGTAGGTTGTATACTTATTGGAATGGGAACTATGATAATGGTTCTTTAAATCCTTTATTGAACATTTAGATAAATTTGAATTTGTCGAATAGGCTAAGAAACATACCGCGCAGCCATGTATTCAAAACGCATGGCTGTTTTGTGCCTAAAAAATGTTGTCCCTAATGACAATCATTCGTGTCTGGGTCTCCAATAGTGCAAAACGGCAAGTTAGTTGGAGCTGTCACTCACGTGCTGGTGAATGATCCAACACGGGGGTATGGAATTTTTATCGAAAATATGCTGGAGGCGGCCGGATAAACGAATGCCAGGGGCAGTTTGCCTCTGGCATTTTGGTATCGGATAT
>SVMW01000041.1 GCA_015067215.1 Oscillospiraceae bacterium
CACACACATCTGCAATGCTTTTGCCGTTGATAAGGCAGCTTCTCACCTTGTCGTTTACACGCTGGCCGTGACATTCGGGGCAGGTAAAGGTGGAAACCATTTTTTCCAGATGCTTTTTGTGCATTTCACCCTCTTTGCTGTTGATAATGCTGCGGTACATGCGGGGATAGATGCCCTCAAATTTTGCAGATTTAGGCCAGTTTGCAGGAGGATTTTTGAGACGTATCTGCGGTGAATACAAAAACAGCTGCAGTTCTTCTTCACTGTAATCTTTAATCTTTTTGTCAAGGTCAAACAGGCCGCTGTAGGCATAGCGTTTCCATCTCCACGCACCTGTTGTAAAGGCAGGATAGTTTATAACACCCTCGTCGTTGAGACATTTGTCAAAGTCCACCAGCTTGTGAATATCAAGGTCGGTCACTACGCCCAGACCGTCACAGCGGGGGCAGCTGCCCGACGGATGATTAAAGCTGAACACATCGGAATAACCGATAAACGGCTTGCCCACACGGCTGAACAAAAGTCGCAGCATTGTGTAGATGTCGGTATATGTACCGACAGTGGAACGGCTGTTGCCCGACGGTTTCTTTTGGTCAATAACTATGGTAACAGGCAGATTTTCGATTTTTTCCACATTTGGTCTGCCGTATTTCGGCAGATGGTGCTGAACATAAACAGGGAAAGTTTCGTTGAGTTCACGGCGGCTTTCGGCCGCAATGGTGTCAAGGCAGATAGAACTTTTGCCGCTGCCCGAAACCCCTGTGAAAACAGTAATCTGTTTTTTGGGGATTTTTACATTTATATTTTTAAGGTTGTTTTCCCTTGCTCCTGTTATTACAATATACTCGCTCATCGCCTGCTCCTTTTAAACTTGTACTTTGGTCTGTAAAAATTATACGGCATTTTTATCGGTTTATCAATAAATTGTGTTTAATATAGTATATAATTTATTTAAATTACCTATTTACCCTATAATAAATTTGTGGTAAAATTTAAATTTAGTAAGCACAGGCTAACCCTCCCTATACAAAACATTGCCGTTCTGCAGATATACACATACCGACAGCTGATATTTGCAAAACAGCAACAGAAATGCCTTGCCATACAGGTAAATAATTTCCGTATAACAGTATTTATCATATAGTTTAACTTATTCATACATTTTGAAAGGAATCCGAATGCACGCTCACGTACACGACCACGAGGTCATCACCGAACATCTTTTTGAGCATATTTTTTCACATACTTTTGCTGATACCTGGAGCCTTGTTCCGTTTTTGTTTATTGTTTTTGTTCTGCTGGAATATATGGAACATTCCATGAGCGGCAAAAGCCTTGAACTTATCCGCAAGGCAGGCGGCAAGGGGCCGCTGCTTGGCGGACTTCTAGGTGCACTGCCACAGTGCGGTTTTTCCGTTATGGCAACCAACCTTTTTGCAGGCAAGGTGATAAGCATCGGCACAATTGTTGCAGTTTATCTGTCTACAAGCGACGAGATGCTGGCTGTTATGCTTGGCAGCAACGTGGAAACCACCAGAATTATCAAAATAATTGCAATAAAAGTGGCTATTGCCGTTGCGGCAGGCTTTGGGGTGGAACTGGTACACCGTATGAGAATTAAAATTCAGCAGCTGTGCAATGCACACAGTCACCCTGAACACTCACACAGTCACGGTGAACACCACCATCATCACCATAACCTTGAAGGCGAACACCACCACGGTGAGCACCACGAACATCACGAATATATCAGTGATTTCTGCATTGAGGAAGACTGCCACGGCTGTGAGCACAGCCCTGTGAAAGCCGCCTTTGTTCACACAGTCAAAATATATCTTGTAATTTTTGTGGTTACATTTCTGCTCAACCTTGTAATTGACCTTGCAGGTGTGGAAATTATTGAAGAAGTTGTTTCCAAAGCAGGCGTGTGGGCTCCTGTGGTCAGCTGCGTGGTAGGCATGATACCAAACTGTGCCTCCAGTGTGGCAATAACACAGCTTTATTTAAGCGGTGTAATCAGCTTTGGCACAGCAATGGCAGGCCTTTTGGCCGGCAGCGGTATTGCGTGGATTGTTTTGTTCCGTGTTAACCCGCACAGCCGACAGAACTTTAAAATTATGGGCATTGTGTTTTTTGTAGGCACAGTGAGTGGTATAATTCTGAACGCTCTGGGCGTTGTGATTTAATTACAACAAAATATTTTAATAAAAAATCATGTCATTCTGAGGCATTTATGCCGAAGAATCTCTCGGTTTATCGGAACAAGGAGATTCTTCGCTACGCTCAGAATGACATTTTGTTTTATTATATCAGGTTTATATTTTAGAATTCCGCTTAACTTAATGACATTAGATAATATCCACTCGTTTTATGTTTACCTGCTTATCCTCTGTTCTGGTTTGGTATTGCCCAGGGGTGCAGAATTGCTTTGATTTCGTCGGTATAATCCGCACTGATAATAAAGCTGTGTTCCTGGCCTGGCAATGTACCTTTCGGGAAGGAAATTTCAATGCTTTCGTCCCACAGAATGATGTATTCCGCTTTTAAGGCAGCTTTCATTTCTGCAGCTTCGGCAGCAGTAACATCAGCAACAAAGCCATCCCAGCCGTATTGCAGCACTGCATCAACGATTTCTGTTTCATCACAGATAAAAATATCATATCCGCTGATATGTTCCCCCGTATGTCTGTCAAAAATATCACCGTAACGGCTTTCGGTGCTTTCCCGTTTATCGCAAACCGGTGTTGTAACAGTCGTTAAAAAACACATTATTTTATCGTTTGAAGCGGTTGGAGATATGCTTTGTTCCAGCATATATCCATCGAATTCGCCCACGCCATTGTTAAAATCTTCATACGCCTGCTCAAGATAAGCATCTGTATCATACAAAAGACCGCGGTTATTATAATATTCACTCACCTTCTGCTGTGCAGTTTCACTGAGGTCACCGTAGTTTTGTGAATTGTACACATAAACATTTTCAGGGCCCGTTGAATTGTTTACCCACAAAAGCTCGGTACCGTCGGCAAGCTGATAAATATCTTTGCTGTGATATTTCCACATATCCACCGCTGTACCGTCGGCAAGGGTTTTGGCATTTCTGTACAGCGCCGCGTCAATGGTTATCTGGGGCACAGTTTCGTATCTGCCACCTTTAGACAGCGGTTTCATTTTGTCGTAGTTACAGTCAGCAACGATTTTTATTCCGTCCCAGTCGGATATATCGCCTGTGCGCAGTTTTTCGGCATCAACGCCTGCAATCCAGCTGAACAGCAGTGTGGTTTCGTCAAGGGTTATGCCAACCTCGTATCCGTCGGGAGTAAGCACTGTGTATTTTGGATAGCCTACACCGTCATACTCAACGGCTGTCACCTGTCCTGTAACCATTTTGTATCCGCTGTCATTACAGCCACACAGTGCAAACGCAGTTAAAAAGCACACAAACAATACAGAAAACAGTTTTTTCATTGACGCCCTCCCGTATCAGAATACTTTATCTTTAATGCAAGTATAGCACAGTTATATCTGCAAATCTATAATTCCAAACATATTTCACCATTTCATATTATCTCAAACAAAAACACCTTTCGCCACAAAAGCAAAAGGTGTTTTTATTTAAAAACGGAAAGCCAGCCCTACAACCGCACTGATTGCGATATATGTTATCGGGTGCTTTTTAAATTTTTTAATCGCAATAAATGCAATCAGAAAATAAATTATCTTTTTGGGGTCGATAAAATCGGTGATAACACCTGTTGTCTTATAAAGTGTTGTGTTGAATACTGCAACCTGCATAACCGAAACCGCCGCTGCGGCAATAAGCCCCGTAACTGCAGGACGCATACCGTAAAATGCGTAGTCAAGATACTTGCTGCCCTTCAGTTTTGCAAGATAGCGGGAAAGTATTATCACAATAATAATGCTTGGCAGGGCAAGGCCCATTGTTGCCACAAAACCGCCAAAAAAACCGCCAACGTTGTAGCCCACATAGGTCGCCATATTTACGCCGATAGGCCCCGGGGTGGACTCACTGATTGCCACCATATCGGCAATAAGCTGCTGGCTGAACCAGCCGGTTTTTTCGCCAAGTCGCTGCAGAAACGGCAAGGTTGCCATGCCGCCACCCACGGCAAACAGACCTATCTGAAAAAACTCGGAAAACAACCGGAGATAAATCATTTGTCCTTACCTCCCTTGTCCGCATTTTTGTCTGTGACATTGCGCAGTGATTTGCACAGAATACCTGCGACAGCACTTAAAATCACAAGGATAACAGGGTTTGCTTTTGTAAAGGTCATTGCTGCAAGCATAACTGCAAACAACACAATACCAAATTTGTCCTTTACCCCTTTTTTCCACATTGTGATAACCGAGTCAAGAATAAGGGCGCAAACACACACCGAAACCGCACTCATTGCATGGCGCACCCAAACATTATCCTGAAAATTGGAAAGACATGCGGCAATAATTGTGATTATTACAAGGCAGGGCGAAACAACACCAAGTGCTGCCGCAACCGCTCCCGCCTCTTTTTTGCGCTGAAAACCGATGCAGCCACCAACATTGATGGCAATGATACCCGGCAGGCTTTGACCTATGGCGTAAAAATCCATTATTTCTTCTTCACTCACCCAGTGTTCTTTTTCCACAATTTCACGGCGGAGAATAGGCAGCATAGCATATCCGCCCCCAAAGGTCGCCGCACCTATTTTGAAAAATTTGAGATAAATCTGTAAAAGTTCCTTCAAGATTTCAACCTTCTTGTTTAATGTCACTTAGACAAAATACATCGTATATACAATTTATATCAGACCGAGAGATTGCTTTTTATCACTCAGAATAACATTATAATATATCTGTTTACATTTTACATAAACGGGAGGGTACAGAGACCCTCCCCTACGTTTATTTATTATACACTTTTTATTACCAGCAGGCAATATTGCTGTCGGTTCTGCCCTCAGTGCCGCCCACAAGGGTGCCGTTTGGCAGTTTTACAATAACCTGTCCTCGTCCAAAACTTGTGCTGTCCAGAGCAACCTGCACACGATGGCCTTTGTACATCAGCTGTTTTGCAATTTCGTTGGAGAAAGTGTTTTCCACCTCAAAGTTTTTGTCGTTAAGCCACTGCCAGCGTGGTGCATCCAGTGCCTGCTGCGGGTTCATGCCAAAATCGATAAGATTCATTGCCACCTGCACATGTCCCTGTGGCTGCATATAACCACCCATAACACCAAACGGTGCAAGGCCTTTGCCGTCCTTCATAATAAAGCCCGGGATAATTGTGTGGTAGCTTTTTTTGCCGCCTGTCAGTGCGTTTGCGGCATTTTCGTCAAGGGAAAAATCCGCCCCGCGGTTCTGCAGTGCAATGCCTGTATCACGCACAACAATGCCGCTGCCAAAACCCATATAGTTGGACTGGATAAAGGAAACCATATTTCCCTCGCCGTCAGCAGTGCAGAAATAAACCGTGCCGCTGCTTGGCGGTGTTTCAGGACATGGAGATGCCGCTTCTTCGGTAATCTGTGCTGCACGATAAGCACCGTATTCCGGTCTGATTAAATCGTGATAGCTGAATGCCATAAAGCGAGGGTCGGTAACATGATGTTTGCCGTCAGCAAAAGCAATTTTCATTGCTTCCCACTGCTTGTGATAGGTGTCCACACATTCTTTTTCCTTAAAATCAAATTCTTTAAGGATGTTGAGTGCCATAAGCGCCACAATACCCTGTCCGTTTGGCGGAATTTCGCAGATATCATAGCCTCTGTAGTTAACGCTGATAGGTTCAACCCACTGTGCATTATATTCCGCAAAGTCTTCTTTTGTGTAAAATCCGCCGAATTCATCGCTGTCTGCCACAATTCTGTCGGCAAGTTCACCGCGGTAAAATGCTTCAGAATTTGTTTGTGCAATAAGTTCCAGAGTTTTTGCGTGGTTTGGCAGTCTGATGATATCCCCTGCCTTAGGCACTCCGTCTGCCGCAAAGGTTTTAAACCATTCGGCATATTCTTCTCCGTTACAGGAACGTGTGTAGGCATTGAAGGCGCGCTGCCACATTTTTTCAAGGTTTGGTGAGCAGGGGTAGCCGTCACGGGCATATCTGATTGCAGGAGCAAGGCTTTGTGTCATTGGCAGGTTGCCAAATTTTTCACTCATTTTTGCCCATCCGCTCACTGCGCCCGGCACCATTGTAGGCACCCAGCCGTAAACAGGCATTTTTTCAGCACCTGTTTTTTCCTTTACCTTTTCGATTGATATATTCTTTGGAGAAAAACCGCTGGCATTGAGGCCAAAAAGCTTCTGGTCCTTTTCGCTCCACACCAGTGCAAAGGCATCGCTGCCAAGGCCGTTGGCGGTAGGCTCCACAACCGTCAGTGCGGCTGCTGTTGCAACGGCTGCATCCATTGCGTTGCCGCCCTTTTGCAGTATTTCCAGGCCTGCTGCCGCTGCCTGCGGGCTTGATGCACACACCATGCCGTGCTGTGCATAAACAGGGTATCTTTTGGAGCTGTATGGGATATAGGTTGGGTTAAAATCCATAGTTTTCTCCTTTCGGGTTTTATATTTTACAAATTCAATTTATTGCAATTTATTGTTAAAATAATAATATTCCTTTTTATATAATAATTCAATATAAACATTATACAAAATAAAAACACAGGAATTATCTGCTTTGGCGGACAACTCCTGTGTATTTTTAATTATAAATTCAGCCCAGCAGCATTCTGTCGCTGAGGGTGCTTTCGCCGCCGAGATGCTCGAATTTTTTGAGCAGCTGTTCTACTGTGAGGTTCTGTTTTTCTTCACCTTTGATGTCAAGAATTACACGGCCCGAATCCAGCATAACAAGGCGGTTGCCGTGTTTGATTGCATCACGCATATTGTGTGTAATCATAACTGTTGTCAGCTTGTTCTGTGTAACAATTCTGTCAGTGATTTCAAGTACCTTTGCCGCAGTTTTCGGGTCAAGGGCCGCCGTGTGTTCGTCCAGCAAGAGAATTTTGGGTCGTTGCATTGTAGCCATAAGCAGTGTTACAGCCTGGCGCTGACCGCCTGAAAGCAAACCCATTTTTGCATCAAGACGATTTTCGAGGCCAAGGTCAAGAATGCTTAAAAGTTCCTTATATTCCTTTTCTTCGTTTTTAGGCAGTCCCCACTTGAGACCACGGCTTTTGCCGCGGCGGTTGGCAAGTGCCATATTTTCGCTGATGGACATATTGGTTGCTGTGCCCATGCGAGGGTCCTGAAACACACGTCCAAGATATTTTGCACGCTGATACTCTTTAAGTTTTGTAACATCCTCACCGTCGATGATAATGTGACCGCTGTCCACGGAAATTGAGCCCGAAATGGCATTGAGCATTGTGGATTTGCCTGCACCGTTACCGCCGATAACTGTTACATAGTCGCCATCTTCAAGGTCAAGAGAAAGGTTTTTAAGCACATAGTTTTCATTGACCGTGCCAGCATTGAAGGTTTTTTCGATATTTCTGATTTCAAGAATTTTGCTCATTATTCGTTACCCTCCTTTGCTTTGTGTGTCACTTTTGCTGTGTGTTTTACTGTATTGAAACGGCCCTTGAACATTGGCAGTGCCAGACAGATTGCCACTGTGATAGCTGTAAACAGCTTGAGGTCTGTTGGGTTCATACCCATTTCGATAACAAGGGCAATAATGATACGGTAAACAACAGCACCAAGAACAATTGAAACAAGACGGTTGAGGAAGTTGCCGTGATAGAACAGAACTTCACCGATAATAACCGATGCAAGGCCGATAACGATGGAACCTGTGCCCATTGAAACGTCAGCATAGCTCTGATACTGTGCAATAAGTGCACCGGAAAGAGCAATAAAACCATTGGAGAGAGCAAGGTTGAAAATTTTCATATTGTCGGTGTTGATGCCCTGTGCGCGTGCCATTTTGCGGTTATCGCCTGTTGCACGGATTGCGCAGCCCAGTTCGGTACCGAAAAACCAGTACAGCAATGCCACAATAGCAGCATTGATAATGATGCCGCAAACCATAACACCCACATTTCCTTTTAGACCGATAGCTTCCACCATTGTAAAAACTGTTTTTTCACGCAGGAGAGTTATGTTTGCCTTGCCCATTATTCTGATATTGATGGAATAAAGAGCAATCATTGTGAGAATACCTGCCAGCAGGCTTGGTATTTTGAGTTTTGTGTTGAGCAAGCCTGTAACTACACCTGCCACCATACCGCCCGCAACAGCAACCGCAGTTGCAAGGACAGGGTTTACACCGCTTGTGATAAGTTTTGCAGCAATTGCAGCACCCATAACAATACTGCCCTCTGCAGACATATCCGGCATATCAAGAATACGGTATGTCAAAAACACACCCATTGTCATAATAGCCCACAGCAGCCCAAGGCTTACTGCACCAATCATAATGTTAATCATTTCAAAATAATCCTTTTGCTTTTATTTTCCTTATGTAAAGGCATAAGGTGTGAGCATACACTGTTCACACCTTATTTCTTTGTTAAATTTAAAATAGAAATTAATTTATTAATTAAATCTATAATACTCTTTTTACCTGATATAATCAAGTGTTACTGTACATATTCAAGATATTTTTCAGGAAGTTCAACACCAAGTGTGCTGACCATATCAGCATTGAAGTAGTAATCATATTTTACAAGGCTTTCAACAGGCATTGTTGCTGTGTCGGCACCTTCAAGTACTCTCACTGCCATTTCACCTGTCTGGTAACCAAGGTTGTAGTAGTTGAGACCAAGTGTCATAAGACCGCCGTCAGCTACCATATCAATAGCACCTGCAACAACAGGAGTTTTGCTTTCTTCAACCACGCCTGCAACCACTGCCATTGCAGAAGCATATGCGTTGTCTGTAGGAATGTAAATTGCATCACATTTTGTCACGATGGACTGTGTAACCTGCTGAACATCGTTGGAGTTTGTAACTGTACCTTCTACCCATTTGAGACCTGCGGATTCGATGTAAGCTTTTGCCTGATTTGCCTGAAGAATTGAGTTGTCTTCACTTGAACAGTAAACGATGCCGATTGTTTCTGTTTCAGGATAAATTTCAGTAATAAGGTCAATCTGTGCTTCGATTGGGTTCATATCGTTTGTACCTGTAATGTTTGCTCCAGGTGCTTCGTTGGAGGCTACAAGACCTGCATCGAGAGGGTCGGTAACTGCTGTGAACAGAACAGGAATTTCCTCTGTTTTGGAAGCTATAGACTGTGCAGCACCTGTTGCTATTGCAAGCACAAGGTCGCTTTTATTATTTACAAAACGTTCGCTCATTGTGGAAAGGTTGGACTGGTCGCCCTGAGCGTTCTGATAATCGATTTCAATGTTTTCTCCGTCAACATATCCATTGTCTGCCAGTGCCTTGACAAAACCTTCACGGGCAGAGTCGAGAGAGCCGTGTTCCAGCTGCTGAAGAATACCGATTTTGATTGTTTGTGCGGTTTCGCCTTCAGTTGTTTCGGAAGATGCAGGTGCAGATGAACATGCTGCCATAGATGCGGACAATGCGATTGTGAGTAATAAAGCCATCAGTTTTTTCATAGTGTTTTTCCTCTTTTTCTTTTTTTGATTTTGCTTTTCAGAGGATAAAAAATTCTCGTCCTCTGACAATTAAATCAGAGGACGAGATATATAATATACATTCCCGTGTTACCACCTCAGTTTATCAGTCCCTCACAGGGCTGACCTCGACAGGTATCCAACAATACCCTGCACTGTAACGGGTGCGCCCGGAGCCGACTACACAACAGATGTTTTTCATCGGTCAGCTAAAGGATGAATTCAAAAGCTATTTACGTATCGCTCTCTCAGCAGGTGTTGGGCCTAAGCGACTCTCTTGCCGTTTTTTTACTTTTTACTGGTTCCTTATCGTTGCCTTTTATGGTTGGTATTATAAACCCGTTTTTTCGGCCTGTCAATAATTTGTCAAATATTTGTAATCGCCCATAAAAACCGCCCCTTTTTTGACAACTTTTTGTCATTTTGCACAAAAAACGATTGTGTAAAACCTGTTCGAAAACGTTATCACACATTGTCATAACAGCTATTTTTAACTGCCGTACAAACACAAATTTCGGCCTTTTTGCGTATTGAAATGTGGGCAGAATAATAGTAATATATCTTATTGAAAATACTATTCTGACAGATACAGGAGTTTTGATTTGGAAAATTTTCTTTTCAGCATAAATGCTGTTGCACCTACATTTATAATTGCCTTCACAGGTTTTGTGCTTAAACAGCGAGGTTTTCTGACCGAACCATTTTTGAAAAATCTCGACAAATACTGCTTTACCATTGCTTTCCCTGCTTTGATGATAAGGGATATCGGCGATGCAGATATAAGCACAATGTGGTCGGCAGAATATGTGCTAATCTGCTTTATCGCAACTACCTTTTTGTTTTTCGGATATTATCTGATATTTTATCCGTTTTTCAAAGACAAATGGTTTGTAAGCAGTTTTGTACAATGCTGTGCCCGTGGTTCTGTTGCGGTTTTTGGTGCAAGCATTGCAATAAATATTTACGGCAATGCAGGGGTTACACCTCTTATGATGGCAATTGTTGTACCTCTGTACAATGTTTATACAGTAATCCTGTTTAACCTTAAAGCCGATAACGGCGGCAAGATTTTTTCTGCTCAGAACCTGAAAAAAATGGGCAAGGGTATTATAACAAACCCTCTTATTATCGGTATTATTATAGGTGCTGTGGTGTCCTTTGCTGATTTCTCCATTCCTGCAGTTGTGTACAAACCTCTGTCTTCCATTGCCTCAACAGGTACACCTATGGCGCTTTTAAGCCTTGGTGCAGGACTGCAGCTTGACAAAATCAAAGGCAATATCAAAGTTATTCTTGCTTCCAACTTCTTCAAGCTTGTGGGCAACTTTGCCCTCATACTGCCTTTTGCAATAATGCTCGGACTGCGTGACGGGCATCTGGTTGCACTGCTTATAATGGCAGCATCCCCCTGCACAGTAACTGCATACATCATGGCCAATGCAATGGGTGGTGACGGTGAATTCAGCTGTGGTTCGGTAATGATGAGCACACTGCTTTCCACCGTGACAATAACTTTCTGGCTGACTGTGCTGAAAAGCTTTGCACTGATATAGACCAGCCTGCAGCACAATATTGCAGTATTCTCCGGATATAATTCAAAGACAGATGAATTCATCTGTCTTTTATTTTGCATATTTAATGCAGATATTGTTTTACAAAAAAAGAGAAGCTCGGCTGAGCTTCTCTTTTTATTATTTATACCAATATTTGTATTAGTATCTGTTTGGTCTCTGTACATAAGATGTATGGAGAATTTCGTGAGCTTTATGGCTGCCTGGTTCACCAAGATATTCTTCGTAAAGTTTCTTGATGTCTGGGTTTTCATGGCTCTTTCTGATAACGTCTTTAGCGTCGTCTCTGTAAAGAGCTGCTGCACGTTTTTCAACAATGTCAACAAAGTTTCTAACTGTTGCCGGCTGGATTGGCTGACCGCCGCCGTTGATACAGCCGCCTGGGCAACCCATGATTTCGATGAAGTGAATTTCTTCGCCAGCTTTAACTGCTTCGAGAACTTCTTTAGCATTTTTAAGACCGGAAGCAA
>SVMW01000007.1 GCA_015067215.1 Oscillospiraceae bacterium
TAAGAAAACATAAATACCCGACAACACACTGCAAAGTGTGCTGTCGGGTACATTTTTGCCTGTTTTTGCAGAAAAAGTGCTGCTGCAAGGAAAAGACACGCAGCACTACTTTGTGTAATGCAAGTGTCGCTGACGCCGCAGCAGCCTTTTTGTGTTAAAAATCAGGTTTGTGTTTTCTTGTCGAGAGGTCGCTAAGCCTCTCTTTAAGTTTTTATTAAGCAAGTGTGCCTGTTGTTCTTGGGAAAGGAATTACGTCACGGATGTTGGAAATACCTGTGATGTACATGATAAGTCTTTCAAAACCAAGGCCGTAACCTGCGTGTTTTACGCCGCCGAATTTGCGAAGGTCAAGGTACCATTCGTAGTCTTCACGGTTAAGACCGCACTCTTCCATTCTCTTAACAAGAAGGTCATATCTTTCTTCACGCTGGCTGCCGCCGCAGAGTTCGCCAACACCCGGAACAAGCATATCTGCTGCTGCAACAGTTCTGCCATCGTCGTCAAGACGCATATAGAAAGATTTGATTTCCTTTGGATAGTTTGTAACAAAAACAGGTTTTTTGTAAATCTGTTCTGTGAGGAATCTTTCGTGTTCTGTCTGAAGGTCTGTACCCCATTCAACTTTGTACTGGAATTTGTCGTTGTGCGGTGTGAGCAGTTCAATTGCTTCTGTATATGTTACACGAACAAATTCACTGTTAACAAGGTTTGTGAGTCTTTCTTTGAGGCCTTTGTCAACAAACTGGTTGAAGAAATCGATATCCTGTGGGCAGTTTTCCATTACATAACCAATAACATATTTGATCATTGCTTCAGCATTGTCCATATAGTCATTAAGGTCTGCAAAGGCCATTTCAGGTTCCATCATCCAGAATTCTGCTGCGTGGCGTGGTGTGTTGGAGTTTTCTGCACGGAATGTAGGGCCAAATGTGTAGATTTTGCCAAATGCCATAGCCATTGCTTCGCCTTCAAGCTGACCGGAAACTGTAAGGTTTGCTGCCTGACCAAAGAAATCCTGTGTGAAGTCGATTTTGCCTTCTTCTGTTTTTGGAATGTTGTTGAGGTCAAGTGTTGTAACCTGGAACATTTCACCTGCACCTTCACAGTCAGAACCTGTGATGAGAGGTGTGTTCATATAAACAAAGCCGTTTTCGTTAAAGAATTTGTGGATAGCAAATGCTGCTGTGCTTCTTACACGGAAAGCTGCACTGAACAGGTTTGTTCTTGGGCGAAGATGTGGCATTGTACGCAGATATTCAACTGTGTGACGTTTTTTCTGCAATGGGTATTCGCTTGGGCATGTGCCGGTAACTTCAATTGTGTCAGCGTTGATTTCAAGCGGCTGTTTTGCTTCTGGTGTAAGAACAACCTTGCCTGTTACTGCAAAAGCTGTACCAACACCGCTTTTTGCAATTTCTGTATAATTTTCGATTTTAGCCTGTTCAAAAACAATCTGTACGCCTTTGAAGCAGCTGCCGTCGTTGAGTTCAATAAAACCGATGTTTTTGCTGTCGCGAACTGTTTTTGCCCAGCCTTCAACTGTAACAACAGCACCATCTGCCGGCATGTTCACAAACAACTGTTTGATTTCTGTTCTTTTCATAATATATCTTTCCTTTTACTGAAATGTTATAAAAACCTTAACTTACATTATATAATTTTGAATACTTATAGTCAATATCATAAAAACCATTTTATGTCAGGTATTTACTTTTGTACACCGATTTATCTCTGTTTAAAAATAATTTTATATCATTTTATTCTATTATAAACTAAACAGCACTTCTGTAAATTTATACAAAAGTGCTGTTGCGGTAACTGTGTTCTATACAGAGGAAACAGTCAGTTTATTTGTTGATAAAGCGGGAAAGGAAATCTTTTGTTTCCTGTCTCTGTGGGTTTTCAAAAATCTGCTGTGGTGAGCCTTCTTCGCAGATAATGCCTTCTTTCATATAAACAACACGGTTGCTTACATCGCGGGCAAAAGCCATTTCGTGTGTTACAACCAGCATTGTCATGCCTTCGTGGGCAAGTGCCTGCATTACGCTGAGAACTTCACCTACCATTTCAGGGTCAAGTGCAGAGGTTGGTTCGTCAAACAGAAGAATTTCAGGGTTCATTGCAAGTGCACGGGCAATAGCAACACGCTGTTTCTGGCCGCCGGAAATCTGACGGGGTTTTGCATTGATATAAGGTGCCATGCCTACCTTCTGCAGATAGTACATTGCAGCTTCCCTTGCTTCTTCCTTATTTTTTTTAAGGACTTTTATCTGGCCTACCATACAGTTTTCCAGAACTGTCATATTGTTGAAAAGGTTGAAGGACTGAAACACCATACCAACATGGCTGCGGTATTCAGGTGCATTGACCTTGCCTGTTGCAACATCTTTTCCATCATAGATAATCTGGCCGCTTGTAGGAGTTTCCAGAAGATTTATACAGCGCAGAAGTGTGCTTTTGCCACTGCCGGAAGCACCGATGATGGAGATAACATCACCCTTGTTGACTGTAAAATCAATGTCTCTGAGAACGACATTGCTGCCAAAGGCTTTGGACAGGTGATTGATTTTAAGAATAGCTTCGCTCATTATCATTTACCTTCCTTTCCTTTGTATTCCTTGCTGCGTTCGTCAAAGATGTTGCTGCGGTCAGGATGACTGTATGTACCTGCCGCCATAACCAGCGGGTCAACATTTACAAGTTCGTAGCTGTCTGAACCGTCAAGAACTTTTTCCACCCGGCGCAGTATAAATGAAAATACAAGTGTCAGTGTGAGATAGCCAATCATTTCAATGGTTGCTGACTGGAAACTCATGTTGTTTACACCGATAATGTTTCTGTGCTGTGCAAAAAAGTCAATAAAACCGATAACAAACATAACAGAAGTATCTTTGATATTGATGATAAAGTTGTTGCCTATCTGCGGTATAATATTGCGGATTGCCTGCGGCAGAATAACATGCAGCATAGTCTGCAGATGTGTCATACCAATTGCCTTTGCACCTTCGGTCTGTCCTGCGTCAATGGACATAATGCCGCCGCGAACACTTTCGGCCATATAGGCGCCTGTGTTGATGGAAACAACAATGATGGAAGCAAGCCACATGCCGCTGTTGCCTTTAAACTGCATCTGTGCATTGGTGAAATACGGAAGACCAAAGTAGATAAACACCGCCTGAAGCACCATTGGTGTGCCGCGGAAAAGTTCCACATAGCATCTTACAACAATACGGATAAATCGCAGCAATGCACGTTTTGCAAAGTTGTCATTTTTTGAATATGGAATTGTGTTGAGTATACCGCAAACAAGGCCGATGATACAGCCGATAACTGTTGCCACTACTGCAAGTATGAGTGTGTTGCGGATACCTCGGAGATAAAAGGAACTGTATGTGCTCCACAGCAAACCCACATCTGATATAAGTTCTGCAAATTTACCCATAGTGATTAAAAACCTTTCAAGATTTGTCTGTTAACTGATTAAACTTCAGGCTGAACAGCGATTGCCTGGTCCATCATGGAGTTGAATGTATCTTCGCCCATTGCGGAGAGAACATCGTTCATAGCTTTCTGGAGTTCTGTGTTGCCTTTAACAACGGAAACACCGATATTTACGTTTTCTGCTCTTTCTGTTTCGTCAGCAAACTGGAAGTCGCCGTCTGTACCTGTAAAGTTGAGAACAACAAGGTCAGAATTTTTTGCAACTGCTGCTGTTGCTGTTGGCATATCTGTGCAGATAAAGTCTGCTGTGCCGCTTTCGAGAGCCATAATCATTGCAGGTGCTGTTTCTGCAGCTGCCTGAATTGTTGCGTTTGTTGCCTGTGGCAGGCAGGAGTTGTACCAGATTGTACCGCTCTGTGCTGTGCAGTTGCCTGTGAGTTCGCTGACACTTGTTGCGGAAGCGTTTGCGTTGGAAGCTGTTGTGAGGCAAACAATCTGTGCATAGTAGTATGGACCTGCCATATCAACTTCTGCCATTCTTTCAGCTGTCATGGACTGACCTGCGATTGCAACGTCGATTGTGCCTGCGTTGAGAGCTGGTGTAAGGCCGCCCCATTCGAGAGCCATAACTTCAAGTTTCCAACCATATTCTTCACAGATTTTTTTAGCAACCATTACATCGTAACCGTTTGCGTATGCGCCAGGGTTGTTTGCAATTTCAACAGCGCCGTTAGCATCTGTAAGCTGTGTCCAGTTGTAAGGAGCATACTGACATTCCATACCTACTGTAAGAACGCCGTCTTCTGTGCCCTGAATAGAGAGAAATTCTGTTGTGCCTTCGCCTTCTGTTGTTTCAGAAGAAGCTGGTGCAGATGAACATGCTGTCATTGACAATGTCATTGCCAAAGCGAGAATCAAAGTGATGAGTTTTTTCATAGTAGTATACACCTTTCGTTTTTTATTAAAAAAATTAAGACCGCTTTGCCAAGCGGTCCATCAGTGTTTTAATTCATAATTCCAAAAATAAAATAAATACCAGTTACAATATAAATGGAATGAAAAACAACAGCCAACGATAGCGCTTCACAAAATAAACTTGTGACAGTCCGTCAGATATTCTCTGACGACCCAGCAGTTAAAGGTCCAGGCCCCTTTAAAGCTTCGGCGATCTTCCCTTTCGTTGCAGGCGGCTGCCTGAGCCTTGCCCGCAATTACTTATGTGTACCGCGCCTCTATCAAGCGATTTAATTTTTTTAATATTGTAGCACTCTGTTAATATTACGTCAACTGATTTTAAAGTTTTTTCCAAATGATTGTATAAAATTTCAAAATATTCCAACAAAAGTCCATATATTTGTAAGTTTTTATATATATAGATGCATATAATCCATATAAAAATGGTCACAAATCATTTTTACAAGCAAAAATCTCCCGGTTTTTACAACCGGGAGATTTTGTTTTGTGTCATTTTAAAGCCGTGTTTCTGCAGCTTTAGCATTCATAACCGCACTTAAGCTTCTGTCTGTTCCTCATCTTTTCTTTTTTTGATGATAAAGAAGATTGCAACTGCCAGTGCTGCACTTATTGCCATAAGGCTTAAGTAAAGCATATTGTCTGTTGTATCGCCTGTATTAGGAACAATAACAGGTTTGCCAGGGTCCGGATTTGTAGGCACTTCCGGTCCGCTGTATTTATTCAGGAAGTTAACCTCTGTGCTGCTTACAAGGCCGAGATTTGTGCCCTGCTGTGTTACTTCAGTTCTGATGAAACCATTGTCAGCATAAACTTTAACCTGAATTTCATACTTGGACTTGTCATATTTCATGCCATCAATACCTGTGTAAACCTCTTTTACTCTGTAAGTATAAACTTTAGGAGAGTTGCCTGCACCAAGGTCTTTTTCTGTAAATGTACATGAGAAATATGTTTTGCCTGCAGCATCTGTAGTCGGGTTGTAAACTTTGTCGCGTTCAACATCGTAAACTTCGAATACAAAGCCGTTGAGAGGATGTGATGCACCGTTTCTGAATTCGATTGTCTTGTTGATATTGATTGTGAATGGTGCAGGGTTGTAGCTGTTTCTGAAGTTGATTTCAGTTACGCCAAGGTTTCTGATAACCGGAGTACCCGCTACAAGTTCTGCTTTACCGTCACCGTCAGTATCACCTGTATCAGCAACTTCAATTTCCACATAGAAAATCTGTTCGCTGTATTTGACTGCAGGGTTATCGCCTTTGCGTTCTTTAATTACATAGTAATATGTGCCTGCTGTATCAAATGTCATGTAATCCTTATTGTCAAATGCAAATTCTGCTTTATCGTTCAAAGCTGTTGCAATAAGGTCACTTGCGCTGTATGCCCAGCTGCTGTCTGTTTCGTAAAGTTCAAATGTGAACTCTTTATCGAAATCATTGATATCTGCATTGCTGAGAGATTTTTTACCTGTGATAACTGCTGTTGCAGGAACAACAACCTCTGTATTGTATTTATTTACAAATGCAATCGGATCTGTTGGTCCGAGAACAGGGTTACCTGCGCCATCAAGTTTTTTAACAACAAATTCATTTTCTGTAAATGTTGTGCCATCATACTTACCAACAGCAAGTGTACCGTCACCATTGTCTTTCTTATCAACCTGAATGAGATATACAGTTTCATCATAGCTCATTGAAGGCAGTGTGTTTTCAGCTTTTTCCTTGATTACAAAGTACTGTCTGCCAATCTGTGCATTTTTGTTGCTGTCAACACCGATGTAGGAAACGATAACATCTTCGAATGAGAAGCTGTATTCGCCTGCTGCATTGTAGCTTACAGTTTCAGAAAGCATAGGGTTTACACCGCTCTGAAGTTTGTAAGCATCAATAAGTGTACCGTTTTCGTCAGCATAGTAGATTTCAAATGTAAAGCTGTCGCCTGCTTTCCAGTCACGGTTTTCAATTTTCTTTTCACCGCCTACTGTGAATGTGCCAAGCGGTCTGTAAATGTTGGTAAATACAAAGTTGTCTTTTGTAAATACATTGCCGTAGCTGTCTGCTCCGAAAATGCCTTCAAATACCATTTCAGAGTCAAGATATCCTGTATCGTAACTGTACTGTACTCTTTCAACTTTTGTCACTGTTGCTTCAAGTTCATCTTTTGTAGCATGCGGAGCAACTGTTACTGTGATCTGGTATGCATTCTTGTCGTAGATAATACTGCTGTTAGCACCTTTCTGTTCAACAAGGATGTAGTGGTATACGCCAACTTTATCGAATGTAAGGTCGCTGAATGTGAATACATCGTAGTCTTTTGCATTTGCGCCGGACTGTGCTGTATTTGCAACCTCTTCAATTCTGTCGCCTTTTACCCATGCACCGTTTGCATCTGTAACTACTGTATTGCCAGGAACTGTCAGTGCTGCTTCGTAAAGTTCGAAACGGTATTCATAGCTGCTGATTACGCGTGCATCGATTACTTTTTTGCCTGTGAAACCTGCCAGTGTTACAGGTTTGAGTGCATAAACGTTTTCAAATTCTGCTCTGTTTACAACAAGATGTGAAGCAATGCCTGTTACAGGGTCAACTGTGTGGATAACAGCTGTTGCAACAAGTTTTGGTGTTGCACCTGTTGTGTCAAATGCAACTGTAACTTCAATTCTGTAAACCTGTCCGGAATAAGTCATACCAGGTGTTGCACCTTTATTTTCCTTAAGGTAGTAAACATAAGGTGTTACACTTGCCTGTTTGTCTGTGTAGTGAAGTGTAACAGTTTTCTGTCCTTCGCCTGTTATTTCAACTACTGCGTCGGAACCGCTGTCTGTTACAAAACCGTTTGCATCAACTTTAACAGGTGTTACGCCGTCTTCTTCATAAAGAGCAAACTCGAATGTTTCTGTTACCGGATGTCCTGTGCTGTTTACAATGTCTTTTTCCACTGTAAATGTTGCACCGGTATCGGTCTGTTTTGTGTCAAACGGAGTATATTCGTTTTCAAACGCATATTCACTGCCGTTTTTGAGAAGAACAACAGTTTTTTCACCAACGGTTGTAAAGGATACATTTTTACCGTTTACAACCACACTTGTTACTATGTAGTTGTGTGTGCCTGCTGTTGTTGTAAATGCTGCTGTTACAGTAATCTTGTATTCTGTTTCAACATCATAGTCAATTGTCGGATGTGTACCGTTGAGTTCTTTTACCACAAAGTGGTATGTGTGTGAACCGTCGCCTTCATATTCGAGCGGCACACCGATAAATTCAACATTGTAACCATCGTTTTCCTGCTGTGCTGCTTTTTCGCGGTTTTCTATTGAAAGCAATGGATCAACTGCTGCTGTATCAGGTTTGCTGTCAACCAGAGTCCAGTTGCTGCCGTCCACTGTTGCTTCATAGAGCACAAAGTCAAATGCCTGGTCATAATCTGCCATATCTGCATTTTTAATCATCTTTTTGCCTATGAAGTCAATTGTTGCTTTACCGTCAAGGTCGATGTTTGTAAATCTGATATTGTCAGATGCAAAACCTTCAAAACTTGCTGCATCGTCAAGACCTTCAGGTTTATTACCGTAATGGTAAACAACTTTTTCTGCTTTAAGGCCTGTCACCTTGCCGTTTACAACATTTTCGCTTACTTTTACCGCTACAACATACTGTGTACCACTGTAGATAATGCCGTGTCCGCCTTCAACAAGTGTAAGACCACCTTTGTTTTCACGCACTGCAAAGTAGTATGTGCCTGCTTTTGTAAACTGAAGCTGTGGTACAGTTGAAGATGTAAATGTAGCTTTAGGAGCTGTTTTCTTTACCACTGCTGAAGCAATCAGCTGGCTGCCTGTTGCAGCATAGTTGCCGGAAACGCCTGTCTGGTACAGTTCAATTGTAAATTCAGCACTATCATTTGTGCCGTTTGTCCAGCCTTCGTAAACCTTTGTGCCTTCCAGTGAGATGGAAGCTGTACCGAGGTCGTAAACGTTGCTGAATGACGCTGTTGTAACAACAGGAGGTGTTGCAATAACTGCACCGTTTGTATCTCTTACCTTAGTAATTACAGGTGTGGCAACAAGCTTGTTGTCTGCATCGTAGGACAATGTAACAACAACTTTATATACAGAGTTGTCATATTTCATCATAGGCACTCTGTTTGCTGCTGCAGGGATAATTTCCTTAAGGTAATATGTGTATGTTGTTGCAGCGTTATAGCTTGCGTCTGTATAAGGAATATTGATTACTGCACTGTCAAAGTTGCCGTTATCATCAGGTGAAACTGTTACATGGTTGCCGTTGCGTGTGTAAGGTACTGTACATGCTTCGTTTGTATAAAGGCCGAATGTAAAGTCTTTTACTGACACGCCTGCGTCAAAGCCTGTTTCATTAACCAGTGTTTTTTCAAGGCTTATCTTTGCAGTTGCGGATTTTGGAGTATATGTGTTTTCGATAACGAGATCGATGCTTGCGCCTGTAGCGTCAGTTACAGAGTAGATAAGCTGACCATCAGCACGTTTTGTAACCTTAACTTCAACATTGTGTTCAAATGTTGAATAGGTGATTGTAGGGTCTTTAGGGCTTGGAACAACTTCCTTAACTACAAATTTGCGTGTTGCACTGTCTGTAAACTTAAGCAGGTCGCCGCCAACCATTGCATTTGTAAATGTAAATGTGCCATCTGCTGCGTTGGTTGTTGTTGCAAGTGCTGCACCTGTAATATTGTAGTATTCGTCCGCTGCATAGATTGCAAATTCAAATTCACCTGCAAGCGGAGCACGGTTGTTGAGTTTCTTTTCACCACTGATAGAAAGTTCAATAGGGTCCGGTGTAAATGTGTTGTTGAACACAACTTTGTCCACAGCAGTTTCTGTTGTGCCGTTTACTTCAGTAATATCAGTTACTTCTGCAACAAGAGCACCCGCACCGTTGTCTGTTACTGTTACAGTAATGCGGAACTGTGCTGCGTCATATTCAACACCTTTAAGTTTAGCGGAATCTGCAGGGATAACTTCTTCTGCGATGTAGTAGTATTCGCCGATTCTGCTGTAAGTCTGTTCTTTAAATGTAACTGCATTGCCAACATTGCCTGTGGTTCCGCCAATCTGAGCACCTTTTTCCCACATACCCTGGCTGTTTACAGTTGCATTGTAAAGGGCAAATCTGAATTCACCGTCAGCAAGGTTTCTGCCTGTCAGAACTTTTTCTGCTGTGATGGAGAATTTTGCTTCTGTAAGGTTATAGATGTTTGTGTATTCAGCCTTGCTGAGAAGTGAACCTGTCGGCAAATCACTGCTGTCCAGTTTCTGGATGCCGGTTACTTCAGCCTGAAGCACACCGCTTACATATTTTACGACTACTGATACCTGATGAATAGCCTGGTCATATTCCATACCACCGATCACATCAGGTGTAAAGTCGTCGTTTCTGTCTGCGTACATTTCCACAAGATAGTATGTTTTTTCTGCCTGGATGTGGTTTGGTACGTCAGTGTCTTTAAACATAAGACCTATATAAGCATTGCCTTCTGCATCTGTAAGGTCAGTCGCAATATAATTGTCATTTTTGGCTTTAGCGTCATTCAGGTTTTCATAAAGACCAAATCTGAAACCATCTTTGTCAAGCTGAACACCTGTTGCGTTTTCAACAGTTTTGGTTACATGAACAGATGCAGGAGCTTCCTGTGGGTAGTAGATGTTGGTAAATGCATATTCAGTGTTGAAACTATTGGATGCATCAGGACCTGTAACATCTGTACCATTAAGGAAGATTCTTGTATTTGCTGTAAGATTACCTACACCATTATCGCGTACGATAACAGAAACATTATATACTCTTGTATCGTATGCAATTGTAGGGTTAGTACCTGTAAGTTCTCTGAGAACAAAGTAGTAGTCACCTGCTTTTGTGAAATTGCGGGAAAGTGTAAAGTTGAATTTACCTGTGTTGGATGTCACCTGAATTTCTTCGCAGGAAACTGACTGTGGATTGTAGTTTTCATCTGCTTCATAGAGAGCGAAAGTAAATGTTTCGTTTTCTGTTTTTGCAGCATTGGTTGTGTTGTCTGAATATAACTTTTTACCTGTGATTGTTGCTGTTACAGCTGTTGTTGTGTAGGTATTTTCAATTGTTGCTGATGCATTGTCATATGTAATGCTGTCAACAGCAAGTGTACCGTCACCGTTGTCCTTTACAACAACTGTTGCATAAACATATGGTGTTGTGTCATATGTCACACCGCCGATTGCCACGGATGTGTCTTCAACAATCGCATATTCATATGTGCCAGGTACTGTGTAAGGAATAGCTTCAAAGGAAACTGTACCTGTATATTTATTGCCGTTTACAGTGTTGTAAGCAGAGTTTTTAGCTGTCTGCAGTACTGTTGCAGCTGTGCCGTTTGTATTGTAATCTGCTTTTTCGTAAAGATAGAATGTAAATTCATCTTTGTTGAGTGCTCTGCCGTCAAGTGCTTTGTAAATGCCGATTTCTGCAGTTGTACCACTTGTGATGGAGTAGCTGTTTGTAAATGCAATTGCCGTGCCGCTGCCGCCAACCTGATGTACTGTTGTTGATGCAACAAGTTCATCTTCATGGCCTGCTGCTGTGTTGCGGCTTACTGTTACTGTTACATGGTAAACTGCAGTGTCATATGTAATGCCGTTTACTGTGTAGCTGTTCTGTGCTGCAGCTTCTGCAGGGAGTGCTTCTTTTACAACATAGTAATATGTGCCGGCTTTATCGTATGTAATTTCGTCAAAGCTGAATGCGTCTGTTGCTGTGCCGCCTGCTGCAGCTGTTGCGTCAACAGTTGCTGTGCCTTTAACTGCTGCGCCTGAAGCAACTGTAAATGTGCTGTCAGTTTCGTAAAGGTTGAATGTAAACTGACCTGCTTCTATGTCACGGTTATATGTTTTTTCACCGCTTATTACTGCTTTTACAGGGTCAAGTGTGTATGTGTTGTCAAACTGTGCTGCTGTAAGAGCTGCATCATTGTTGTATTTAACTGTGCTTTCAAGTGTTACAACAGGTGTAAGCGGTGATGGTTTTGTGCCTGAAACTGTCGGTTCACCGTTCTGTACCCATTCTGTGTATGTCCATACAAGGTTACCGCCTGTATCTGTCTGCTGAACATATACAGGATTACCTTCGCCGTCAACCACAGGATCGCCGTTAATGTCTGTCTGCTGAACATATACAGGGTTGCCTTCACCGTCAAATACAAGGTTGCCTTCGCCATCTGTCTGCTGGAGATATACAGGAAGTTTGCTTCTTGTATAGTTGATAACTTTAGTTACATCGTATTCTACTGTTTCTGTTGCTGTTACTGTAACTTCAACAGGGATGATTTTGCTGTCATAAACCATACCTGCCATGCTGCCTGAAACTTCTTTGAGGTAGTATGTTTCAGTGATGGTTTTAACGGAAGTTTCTGTTGCTTTTACAGTGCCAGTTCTTGTTGCTTCAACATCGGTTGTTTCAACATAAGGTACCGAGGCGTCAAGATCCGCATATGTTGTTGTAACCGTTGCTGTGCCTGTAACATCATCTTTTACATAGGTAAGAGGGATGATTACATCACCGTTGATGTTTGGCTTAACTGTAACATGGCTTGCAGCTGCTGTACATGTACTGTCACCTGTACATGCTGCATCTGTGCAGAATACAAAGCTGAATCCGTCCATCGGAACATCCACGCCTGTGTTGTTTGTCAGGTTTTTGTGGATATTGATGTTTGCTGTTGTGCTGTTGTAGCGGTTTGTAAATGCCGCTTTAATATCATAGCCAACAAGCTTGGTAGGGTCTGTTGTGTCGTAAATTTTGTCAACAGTTGTGTTGTTTGCTGCAATAACATCGGCAATTTCTGCCTTGCCGTCCATATCGTTGTCTGTTACAACAACACGGAAATATGCGTGTGTAGCATCGTATGTCACGCCAGGGATACCGCCTGCAACTTCAGATACACGGTAGTAATGTGTACCTATGTAGGAGAATGTTACAGGTTCAACATCACCTTCACGCACAGCAGTTGTAACTGTAAGTGCCGGGTCTGCATCGTTTCTTGTAACAACAAGCTGTCTGTTTGTGTTTACCCATGCAGCTGTTGAAGGTTCATATTTTTCAAGCAGGAATGTAAAGCTGCTGCCTGCAGGAAGTTCTGCCCATGTGATACCTTCAAGATTTTTGCTGATATAGAGATCAACATCGTTGCTTGCAGGCCATTCAGGTGTGTAGTTGTTAATCAGATGTGCATAAGCTGTCTGGTCTGTAACAATTGAACCTGTAAGCCCTGTGCTGCCTGCGTTTGTAAAGCCAGGGTTTGCTGTTTCAAGGTCCGGTTCATAAACTGTGTATGTCACACCGTGTGCAAGACCCTTGATTGTAACAGAATCTTCATGGGCAAGTTTAAGTGTAACTTTGCCGCTTGCATCTGTTGTTACTTTGCTGATTGCTGTACCGCCGTTTACTGTGCCCGCTGCATCAAAATCAACTTCAGTAATATCGATGTTAGCATCTGTTGTTGCAAACTGCACTGTTACATCAAACAGTTTGCCTGCAGGGATAACATAGTCATCACCGTAAGGGTGTGTAACTGTTTTGGAAATCTGCAAATCGCCTTTGAAGCTTGCTGCTGTGTTTACAAATTTAACTGCATCAATTGCAGCTGCTGTTGCAACACCTCCTGCAACATTGTCTGTTACTGTTTCAGCTGCCACAGACTGAATTGCATAATAGATATTGGATTTTTCTGTAACTGTATATGTTGTGCCGTCTGCAAGGCCTGTGATGTATACAGTTTCATCTTTTTTGAGTGTAACTTCAATTGTGTCGCTGTCCACAGTTGTGTACACAACGTCATTATAAGCTGCATCTGTAACTTTAAGTGCTGCAGGTGCCTGACTGAAATCCACAACAAATGTAAAATTGTGGTCTGCACCTGTCACCTGTGAAACTTCTGCAACTTCTTTTGTAATTTTAAGGCCTGTTGCAGGCATTACTTTAAGACGGCCGTTGTTGCCGTGGAAAAGGAATACTTCGTAAACATCATCATGACCTGATGGATGTGCAATTACAGGGTAGTCAACATATTCCAGAGTTTCTGTTGTGTTGTTTGTCTTTTCAACTCTGTCACGTGCTGTCTGCTGATAAATTGTACCTTTTGCAACATACCACTGGTTTGAACCGTCTGTTGTCTGTTTTGTAACATTTGCATCACCGAGAACTGATGCAGCAACAGGAAGCCATGTCGTTGTAAGGGAAGCCGCTGCACCTGTGGAACTTTCTGCACCTGTTACCACCTTGATAGGATGGAAGAAACCTGATGTTGTGTTGTCGTTAGGGTACATATCGGCAGGGCGTGCCGCACCTGTGTACGGAACATAACTGCCGTTTACATTGATGTAAAGGATTGTATCTTCAATGTAGTAGTATCTTTCGTTTTCTACAGATGGTGAATAGTGTGCAACTGTAGCTTTATGATTATTAGGGTCAAGTTCTGTAACGTCGTGACCTTCACCCCATCTGTTGGAGTAGAAGTAGTAACCGCCATCAGCTGTAGGGTGAGCATGTGCACCTTCTGCTGTAAGTTTTTCAACAATGTTTACAGGTGTAAGAACATCGTTGAGGCCAACTTCATATACAAGACGGATAGGTGTGTCGCCTGTGTATTTGATTTTGTCAACTGTTGTTTCTGTAAGCTGGTTGCCTTTTACACTGATTTCATACATTACTGTAGGAATAAGTGATGCAGGAATTCGCCATGTAACTGTCTGGTTACCATTTGTAACGTCTTCATAAACCTGAACAACAATGTGCATCATTTCTGTATCTCTGATACTGGAAGTACTGCCTGTGATGTTGCCGGAGAAGATGTAGCTGCGGCCGATATATTTTGTGCCTGCAGGATAGTCTTTTTCTGTGTGGTCTTTATCGTGGAAACCAAGATACTGACCCTTTGCATTTACGTAGTAACTTACATAGTTGTTAAAGGATGTAATGTTGCCGCTGCCGTCAAAGGACGCACTTATCTGACCGTCTGCCCATGCCTGTGACAGAAGGTTTGTAACAACACCGTTTGTAAGTTCAATAGGTGTGCCGTATTCAGAAGTTCCGTCAGTATCGGTATTGTCACCTGTTGCAGCAACATCAAGACGTTCCTTGATGGAATAAACAAGTTCCCAGCCAAGTGCTGTCCATGTGCCGCTGTTGCCGTATGTGCCGTCATACATTGCTTCCAGAAGTTTTTCGCCTGAGAACAATGTGTTGTTGTACAAAAGACCTTTGATGTTCTTGACTTCCATATATTCGCCAAGTTCGTCAACGATTGTAACATAACCGTCCATATCATACTGACCTGTTGTTACAAGTGTAGGATAGTATTTGGACTGAAGAATAATTTCTTTTACAATATCGTCAAAGGCTGTGATAAGGCCCTGAGAATTGTTGGCTGTGAAATATCCGTCAGTATAATAACGGCTGTCAATCAAAGCCTGTCCTTTTTCGGCTGTTGTTCGTCTGTAGATGTTTACTGTTTCTGTTCTGCCGCGGTATTGAGCAATGTAGCAGGCTGAGGCATTTGCGCCAGGTGCTTCATAGTTCTGTTTTGTGGCATAAGCTTCCCAGTAATCATCAATTGTATCTGCTGTGTCGGTACCTGTAGATGCAGGCTGAAGCATCTGTGGTGCATATTCACCTGATACACCGAGACCCAGTGTGTAGAACAGACAATCTCTGCCATAATGTTCTTCCATCTGGTTGTGAACATTTGCTGCAGTAAGCTGTGTAAGGAAAACCAGTTCGGCATTTGTTGTGGAGTAGTCGTTTTTACCGATATTTCTGTTTTCATTTGTTGTGTTGTGATAGATTGTGGAACCGCTTGTAGGGTCACCGTCTGTCATAAGCACCATAACAGGAATACGGATTGTACCGCCCTGGATGTTGCCTGTTTCAATAACTGTGTCTTCAACGTCAAGGAACAGGTCAAGACCTTCCTGCATACCACCCTGTGTGTATGTACCTGAACGGCCTGCGATTGTAGCTGTGTAGGTTGTGCCGTTGCTTCTTTTTACGCCCTGTGCAACATCGATATATCGTGTGCCGCCGCTTTTTCTGAACTCAAGCCAGTTTGCACCCGTTTTTGTGTAACGGTCAATTGGCATAAGTGTGTAGGAGTTCAGGTTGTAAACAGCAATACCAACACGGTTATAGTTGCTTGTTTCGTACAGCTTTGTAATAGCTGCGTTGGCTGCCTGCACCATTGCCCTGAGGTCGTCATCTGTCATACTGCCGGATGTATCCAGCACCAGAACAGTATCAGTTGGCAGGTAAGAATAACCTAATATCTGTTTTGTGGATGAAATTGCAGATGTGGCAACAAGGAAATTGTCTTCACCTGCAGTGAAAGAAACGCCATCAAGTGTTTTGTTGCCGGCAAAAACGGACTTGTCCGTCCATACGCCGCCTGCAAATTCTGTGGAAACATTTCCGCCGTTAACGCCGAAATAGTTTACCCAGTCATCTGTTGTATCAGGGTCAGAAACCTGACTGCCTGCAACAACGTCCAATGTTGTCTGCGCAAATACATCCAGTGCTGTCCACGGCACTGAAGTGAATATAAGCGCAAACGAGAGAATTGTGGCTATAATTCTTTTTTTCAAAATATACGCCTCCTTTATAGTCACGTTTTTTATAAGAGAAATGTATTAAACTATATAAACAGTCTGCGGCTTGCATAAAGCCTTTAAACTATTGCTCTTCTTATAATTTATCAGGATAATTTTACTATTTTTTTATTGTCAATTCAATATTTTTTTTTAAAAATTCGCATAATATATATAATTTTATATAATTGCACAAAAATCCGTTTAATTTTACATAAATCGTCTAAAAATCAACGGTTTTGATATGACATTTCCGTCAGATGAATTACTGTTTTTATGACAAAAACTTCTGCAGAAAATCCATATACTTCATATGCCTTTTTGTTAAGTTTATCAGCACCTTATCCCCAAAATTATCAGACAATAAATGTCACTCCACACATTGAAACCGCCTGTATAATGCATTGTCAGCAGCAGTTTTCCCGGCATATGCCCCAGTGGAATGACATTTGTTTTCATATGGTTTTATATATGACCATAATATTGATTTCTATTGTTTATCTGCAGTTGATATCTGTTTTTTCAGTCATCAATTTTTTCAAATCTTTTAAAGGTTTTTCCGTCGCGGGTTATCTCCTCGCAAAACATGCCAAGCGGTCTCACCCACACGCCGCCCTCACCATAAAGGGCTTTGTAAACAACCATATCTTCCATGGTTTCAGAATGTTTTGCAATGTAAAGCACTTCATATTCATTGCCTTTGAAATGTCTGTATTTACCAAGTTCCATAATGTGTTTTAACCTTTCATCATTCTTGCAAATTTAGCGCTTTCACTGCCTGCAACCGCACCCTGATACACTGCTTTTGCAATCTGCAGCATACCGCCTGTATTATCGCCTGCAGCATAAAGTCCGGGCAGATTTGTAGCACATTTTTCATCTGTAACAATTGCGTTACCATCAATTTCACAGCCTAATTTTCGCGCAAAATCTGTTGCTCCTGCAACACCTACCGCAACAAAAAGTCCTGCTATTTCAACAGTTTTTCCATCTTCAAAAGTCACCTTTTCCACTGTGGCTGAACCGCTTATTTCAGAAAGTTTTTCCGTAATATATTCCACGCCTTCAGCTGTTGCTGCAGGCGAAAGCCCGTTGGTCAGGACATACACTTTTTCTGCAAGGTTTTTAAGGTATGCTGCTTCCTCCGCAGCATATTCACCCTCGCCCAGCACCGCAACTGTCTTTCCGCGGTAGAAAAAACCGTCACATACTGCACAATAGCTTACACCACGGCCTTCAAACTCTACCAGTCCCTTTATTTTAGGTGCTCTGCGGCTTGTGCCTGTGGAAAAAACAACGCTTACTGCGCTGTATTGTCCCGCTGTTGATTTCACATTATAACTGCCGTCCCACTCAATGCCTGTAACCTGTCCGTCAGCAATGTCTATATTGTTCTGCACCAGCTGTTCCACACCGCTGTCAAACAGCTGTCTGCCGCTTGTGCCTTTTGGTACGCCATAATAGTTGTCAATGCTTTCCGCTTTGTGCAGTGCACTGCTGTTTTCGCCTATTACAAGTGTGTCCATTCCTGCACGGTGTGCATACAGTGCAGCCGAAACCCCTGCAGGACCTTTGCCCACAACAATAACATCGTAGTTTGTTTTCATTGTCTGCCCTCCGTTTTAACGAGCATTTAGTTTTATTTTATCTAAAATGTAACATAATATAACATTTTTTTAAAGTGTTTTGGTCACAAAAAAACAGCTTACGTTTTTGCCGTAAGCTGTTTTGTATTTTTAGTTTTTGATTTTGTCTACAGAGTAGTATTTAACCGCAGCACTGTCAACTTCTGTTTCAAGCTGTTCTGCCTGTTCCTGAACATATGTGTTGTATTCTTCGCTCTTCATTTCTGCAAGAAGGCTGGATTTTACATCTTCAAGTTCAGAGCCTTCGGAGAAGTTTTCAATTCTTTTGTAAACGATGAAATCTTCGTCCATTTCGCCCCATACATATTCACTGCCAGGTACAAGTGCAAATGCCTGTTCTTCAACTTCACCGGAAAATGCTGTGGAGTTTTTGCCGATGTAGGAGTCGATAACATTTTCGTCTGCATCTTCATAGAGAACTTCAAGTTTGAGATAATCGCCTGCAAGTGTTTTGAATTTTTCTGCAGTTTCTTCAAGGTCTGCACCGCTGTTGAGTTCATTTACAGCATCTGCACAGTAACCTTTGATTACATCCATATCCTTTTCGCCAAGTTCTTTGCCAAGTTTGTCCTGTTTTGGCATGTAGAAACCTGTAACTCTTGCATAGTTTTCATCCATATAAGCTTCGTATTCTGCTTCAGAAACTGCTTTTTCACCGTCTTCGCCATACATTTCACTGAAGATTTTATCGAATTTGTATGAGAATATGTTGAATTTTGTGTATGTTTCTTTGCCGATACCGTTAGCTTTGTAATATTCTTCGTTGTATGGCCAGTAGTATTCTACAAGTTCATCAATGTAGCCTGTGTCGAGTTCGTTGAGTTCGAGGCCCATTTCCTCAAATGTTTTTTCTGTCCATGCATAAACCTGAAGGTTTTTGATTGCTTCACTGCGGATCCAGTCTGCTGCAGGCATATCTTCGATTGTTTCAGAAAGAACATCTTCTACATCTTCACCAACTTTGCTCCATGCTGTGTTGTAAGCGTTGTACTGTGCACAGAGATACATGCTTGGAGAAAATTCCATACCATCAACTGTAACCACTTTGTCATAGTTTTTGCTGCAGCCTGTGAAAAGTGCTGCTGTCATTGCAACTGTAAGAACAGCTGCTGCAATTCTTTTAATAATCACGGTTTTACCCCCTAATTGATTTCAATTTAACCGCTTTATTATACATCACAAGCGGTTTAAAGGCAACAATAATTTTAATTTTGCCGCTCAGCAAGGTATTTTAACACCCAAATGTGTATAAAATGTTGAATTATCCTGATTTATACAGCTTTATTTCTGTTCAGAAGACATTTTGAAAAGGTTCAGCATATCCTTCATCACTTCAAGTGAGCTTTCACCCGGTTTAATCTGTGCCGAAACAAAAGGCTTGGAAGCAGAATTAACCGAAATACGGTGTTTTGTATTTTTAAGCACATATCCCATATCCACCTTTGCAAAATCGGCAGAATAGAATATCAGCTGGTCCTTGCGCTGCACAACTTCATTTATCCCTACCGATGATGCCATAACACGCAGAAGTGAAATATCAATAAGTCCCATAACACTCTGCGGCACATCACCGTAACGGTCGATAAGTTCATCCAGCAGGTCAGAAACATCATCCTCATTTTCCAGTGCCGCAATACGCTTGTAGCTTTCAATGCGGTTCTGTGTGTAAGGGATGTATTTTTCGGGAATAAACGCATCAACTGTAATATCGATAAGACAATCGGACTTTTCGGTTTTAATTTCTTCACCCTTTTCCACCGCAATCGCCTGATTAAGCAGTTTTACATACAGGTCATAACCTATGGATGCCATAAAACCGCTCTGGGTTTTGCCCAGAATACTGCCCGCACCGCGTATCTGCAGGTCTCTCATTGCAATTTTGAAGCCGGAACCGAAGTTTGTAAATTCCCTGATGGCATTGAGGCGTTTGACTGCAATTTCGTTAAGCACCTTGTTGCGCTGGAATGTAAAATAAGCATAAGCCTTGCGGGTGGAACGCCCTACACGGCCGCGTATCTGATAAAGCTGGCTTAAACCCATCCTGTCAGAATCTTCAATAACAAGGGTGTTGCAGTTTGGCACGTCAATTCCTGTTTCGATAATTGTGGTACATACCAGAATATCAATTTCGCCATTGATAAGCTGCTGCCATACACCCGAAAGTGTGGCTTCGTCCATCTGTCCGTGAGCAACGGCAACCCGTGCATTAGGACACATGCGCTGCACCCTTAAGGCACAGTTGTCAATTGTTTCAACACGGTTGTAAAGGTAATAGCACTGTCCGCCGCGGTTGAGTTCACGGTTGAGGGCAAATGCCACCATTTTTTCATCAAATTCACTTACATATGTCTCGATAGGAATACGGTCAAACGGCGGTTTTTCTATAGTTGACATATCGCGTATTCCATTAAGCGCCATGCTGAGCGTACGCGGAATAGGTGTGGCGGAAAGTGTAAGCACGTCAACACCTTTGAAGCCTTCCACAAGTTTTTCCTTGTGGGCAACCCCGAAACGCTGTTCCTCGTCAATAATAACAAGACCCAGATCCTTGAATTTAACCTTTTTCTGTATAAGAGCATGGGTGCCCACAACGATGTTTGCAACGCCGCTGTTTATATCCTTTATTGTCTGTTCGCGCTGTTTTGGTGTGCGGAAACGGGACAAAAGCTGAATGTTTATAGGAAAACTTTCCATACGCTGGATAAGTGTGTTGTAGTGCTGCCATGCAAGCACTGTTGTAGGCACAAGGATAGCTACCTGCTTGTTGCTCATGACAGCCTTGAACGCTGCACGCAGTGCAACCTCTGTTTTGCCAACACCAACGTCGCCGCAAAGCAGACGTTCCATAGGGTACGGACTTTCCATATCTTTTTTGATTTCACTTATCGCACGCAGCTGGTCATCGGTTTCATCATAGATAAACCTTGCCTCAAAATCCTTCTGCCATTCGGTATCTTCGTCAAACGCAAAGCCTTTGCTGTGTTCGCGTTCGGCATAAAGGCGGATAAGCTCTGCCGCCATTTCCTGTGTTGCTTTTTTGGCTTTTGCTTTGGTCTTTTTCCAGCTTTCGCCGCCAAGCTTTGACAGGGTAACTTTTTCGTCCGACTGTGCATATGTGTAACGGCTGATAAGGTCAAGCTGGGTTACAGGCACAAAAAGGCTGTCCTTACCCTGGAAGTTTATTTTGAGGTAATCCTTTGTTACCCCCTGCATGCTTACATTGTGTATGCCATCATAAATGCCTATGCCGTAGTTCTGGTGCACAACATAGTCGCCCTTTGAAATTTCATCAATGGAGCTTATGGCATCCTTGGCTTTCTGCCGTTTGTAGTTCTGTTTTGAAACATCAAGTTTTCTGCCTGTTATAAGGCACAGCTTGTATTGCGGCAGATCAAACCCCTGCTGTGTATGCCCTGCGGCTACACCGATAGTACCCTCACCCAGATAAGCGTCTTTTTCCATATAAAAACTGGAATATCCAAAGCTCTCAAGGTCTCGGGCAAGGCTCTGTGCCGATTTTTTGGTACCTGCCAGAACCACAATTTTATATCCCTGCTTTACAAGCTGTTCAACGTCACTTGCAAGCACCTTGTATTCCCCTGCCCAGCTTGGAAGGTTGTGACAGGTGAAATTTACTATGTTTGAAAGTGTTATATCGCTTACCGAACGGACAAAGTCCTCAGCTACTATGGTCGGCACAGTTTTTGAAAGGCCTGTGACAAAGCTGAACGGCGCGTAATATTCGGTCATATCCTTGCTGATAACACCATCGCTGAGCAAGGTTTCTATATCCTGACCAAGATGCCACAAAACCTGCGCATAGTTTTCCTTTGCAGCACTGTAGTCATCCACAAAAACAATAGGGTTGTCAAGATAATCAAACAATGTTGTCCTTTTGTCGTAGCAAAGGGAAATATATTTGTCCATTGCCTGAGGCATCATATCATTTTTAAGGGTTATTATATCCTTTTCGCAGGCTGCGTCAAACTGTGCAAGATTTTTGCCGTTAAGGTTTTTTCTGCGGCCGTTTATGGCGTCAAGTGCCTGTTGCGGTGTTGTAAACAAAACTTCCTTTACAGGTGAAATATGCACTTTTTTTATCTGCTGTGTACGGCGCTGGGTTTCCAGTTCAAAGGTGTTTATACGGTCAATTTCATCACCCCAGAACTCAATACGCACAGGCAGCGGCATATCCGGTGTATAAAGGTCCACAATGTCACCGCGCTGTGCAAACTGACCCGGACCTTCCACCATATCCCTGCGTATATAGCCCGCGTTTATAAGACTTTGTATAAGGTCTTTGGGGCTGATTACCGTTGTATCTTTAATGGTAAGAGTGTTCTGCAGAAATTTTTCCTTAGGCATTGTGTACATCAAGGCCGCGTCCATTGTTGCAACAACAATCTGTGTACGTTTTGATACAAGGTACCCCAATGTTTTTATGCGGCGGTATTCATATTCCCTTGAATAACCCTCCAGCGGTCGTAAGGTCAGGTCTCTTGCGGGAAAAACCTGACTTTTTTCGCCGAAAAACATAATGTCCTCATTAAGACGGTTTGCACTTTTTTCATCCTTTGCAAGCACAAGCACAGTACGGCCTGTCTGCTGCTGTATTGCCGATATAAACGCGGCGCGGGCAGTCTGTGACAGACCAAACAAAGCTATAGGAGAGGAATAGGAACATATTTCGTTATATAATTTTATAAATTCCTGAGTTTTTGCAATTTCCTTTAAAAGCATAATTTCTCCTTTTTGTATATTTTCCGACAAAAATTACCATATGTTTACGCAAATTTATATTATCTGCAATTGATTGCACATTTAAAAGACAAATACAGGGCTTGTTTATCCGCAGCATTTGCCATTATTCCACCCGATTATACATTTTGCAGCAAATTTTGCAATATGCACAACGAGCAGTTGCCGTACAAGGATTTTAACACCCCTGTACGGCTTCTGTTGTAAACTTATTTATTATATAAATTCATTGCTTTCTGGCTGTCGCCTTTAACCATAAGGCGCACTGCTCTGTGGGCATCTTCAAACCTGTCTGCCAGAAGTTTTTTGTCTGCATCGGTAAATTTGCCCAGCACCCAGTCAGCAAGGTCATAGTCGGGATGAGGTTTCTGCCCTACACCCATTTTTATTCTCGGAAATTCCTGACCCATATGGCTGATAATGCTTTTTATACCGTTATGACCACCGGCACTGCCTTTGGCACGGATGCGCATTTTGCCCACATCAAGGGAAACATCATCAAATATAACAATGATGTTTTCGGCAGGAACCTTGTAAAACTTAGCCGCCTGCATTACTGCTTCTCCGGACAGGTTCATAAATGTCTGAGGTTTGAGCAGCATAACCTTGCAGCCTTCTGTCTCCCACACACCGTAAAGGGCTGAAAACTTGGCCTTTGTAACGGAAACATTATTTTCCTTTGCAATATAATCCAGAGTTTCAAAGCCTATGTTGTGACGGGTATTGTCATATCTGCTGCCCGGGTTTCCGAGACCTACTACTATGTAGTCTATGCTCTGATTTGATTTTTTTAAAAACATATCAGTCAAACAGGTCTGAGAGACACTGGTCATTGTAAATTCTCTTGATTGCTTCTGCAAATACGCTTGCTACTGTAACAACCTGGATTTTGTCAAGCTGTTTTTCTTCAGGAAGCTGGATTGTGTCGAGAAGGATAAGTTCTTCGATAGCAGAATCTTTGATTCTCTGGATTGCAGGACCGGAAAGAACACCGTGTGTTGCACATGCTCTTACAGATTTTGCACCGCGTTCTTTAAGTGCATTTGCTGCGTTGCAGAGTGTACCTGCTGTATCGATGATGTCGTCAAGAATAACAACGTTTTTGTCTTTGATGTCGCCGATAATATTCATAACTTCAGAAACATTTGCTTTTGGACGACGTTTGTCGATGATTGCAATTGGTGCATCAAGGAAGTTTGCAAAGTTTCTTGCTCTTGTAACGGAACCAAGGTCAGGGCTTACCACTACAAGGTCGTCAATGTCTTTTTTAGCAAATTCTCTTGCAAGAATCGGCATACCAACAAGGTGGTCAAGCGGAATGTTGAAGAAGCCCTGAATCTGTGCTGCGTGAAGATCCATTGTCAGAACGCGGTCTGCACCTGCTGCTGTGATAAGATCTGCAACAAGTTTAGCTGTGATAGGATCACGGGATTTGCTTTTTCTGTCCTGACGTGCATAGCCGTAATATGGCATAACTGCTGTGATGCGGCCTGCAGAAGCGCGTTTAAGTGCATCAATCATAATAAGCAGTTCCATAAGATTGTTATTTACAGGTGCATTTGTGCTCTGAATAACAAAAACGTCGCTGCCACGAACTGTTTCCTGAATGGAAACAGCAATTTCGCCGTCAGAAAATGTGCTTACTTCACATTTGCACAAAGGCATACCCATCTGGTCTGCGATTTTCTGTGCCAATTCCTTGCTGGCATTGGCGGCAAAAATTTTGATGTCTTTACCATGAATATTCATTTTGTACCTCTTTTTTCTCTTGTTCTGTCTATTTTAAATATTTTTGTAAAATATTAAAGTCTAATATCATTTAACCTTTACATTGTAACCCTATTTGGAATGTTTTTCAATATATTTTGCAAGTTTTTCTTTTGCCCATTCCTCTTTGTTTTCCTGTCTTGCACGTGCAATTGCAAGGTCTCCGCCGGGAACATCCTTTGTAATGGTGGACCCCGCCGCTGTATATGCACCGTCACCAACCTTTACAGGAGCAACAAGGTTTGTGTTACAGCCGATAAATGCATAGTCGCCGATAGTTGTGCGGTTTTTGTTTGTACCGTCATAGTTTACTGTTACAACGCCACAGCCGAAGTTTACATGTCTGCCTACATCGCTGTCCCCCACATATGTAAGGTGGGAAATTGAAGTGCCTTCGCCGATGGTTGAGTTTTTAACTTCAACAAAGTCACCGATTTTAACTTTTTTACAGATGTGGCTGTTTGGTCTCAGCTGTGTAAACGGACCGATTTTTGCATCATCTTCTACAACTGATTCACTGCCCTGTGATGCATTGAAAACAACGCCGTTGCCAAGCTTGCAGTCGGTAAGCATGCTGTTAGGACCTATCACACAGTTTTCTCCGATAACTGTATTACCTCTCAAAATAGTTCCGGGCAGAATCTGTGTGCCTTTGCCTATTTTAACTTCAGGGTCAATCACTATACCATGACTTGTAAAAAACTCAACACCGTTTGCTTCGTGTTTTCCAATTATTTCAAGGTAATATTTTTCTTTTTCAAGAACAGTCATATATTTCACCTTCTGTTTAAATATACGGTATGCACACCTGCACACCTTAATAACTATATCATACCCTATTATGTTTTTTTTTCAAGTGTTTATTTAACCTTTTTTTCACATTTTGTATATAAAATTTTTATATAAAAGTAAATTATTCAATTTCTATCCTGCCAGAATGGGACAAATTGATTTTCCGGACATAATATTGTATTATGTTTACAAATTCGCAATGGAGGACAGATATGGAACATTTCAGCTTTCAATTTACCAAAAAATTCACCAAAAATCTTGCTGTATCCATATTTTTCGTAGTTTATTTCATAATTTTCTGGTTTTTATTTTTCAACAAAGGCATCTACCTTGACGGACATTTTTACAAAAAAAGTGCAACCCTTACACAGATAACTTATTCTGCAAGTTCCCTCGGGGCAGATTTTGACAGAATTGTGCTTGAAAAATATATGGACAAATCTCTCATAACAATTGATGATAAATACATGGTATCCGTCTTTTCATCAGGCAGCTTCGACACCGTTGTCAGCGCTGACCGTGAAATAGAAAACATCAGTGCTGACTGGCCTGCAATAGCCTCGCAGAAAGCAGAGAGAATACGCGGTTTCGGCAACAAACCGTGGTATGCTGTAGCCCTGGTTTACATTCTGTTTTTCCTGGCAAAAAGATATAATGTGCAGCTTTATTCATTTTTCCGCAAAGGCAGGGCTGCAGGCGAAAAATATTACAGATATTTTGACGCCGCCTTCACTGTTTTCTGCATTGCTGCACTTATTTATCTCATAATTCCATTTTAAAAATTAAAACTAAAAGGGACGGCTTTTTAAAGGCCGTCCCTTTTAGTTTTGGGTATTATAAAGTTTAGAAGTATTTCCGAAAACCAATTTGACAAAAATTTGTCAACGCAATTATACTATCACAATTCTTTTTCTTTTGCAATGTATTTTTTTACAATTTCTATTCCAAAAAATTATACCGTTTATGTAATTAAATTATGCGTAAAGTGAAATGATATTTTTAACAATTTCCACGCATTTTTCCATGTTTTCCTTTGTTGTGTATTCGTATTTGCCATGGAAATTTGCACCGCCTGTTGCAAGGTTAGGACAAGGCAGTCCCATATAGCTCAGACGTGCACCGTCTGTGCCGCCGCGAATTGCAACACTGCGTGGTGTAAGCCCTGCCTGCTGGATAGCTTTTGATGCGTTTTCAATAAGATGATAGTGTGGCAGAACCATCTTTTTCATGTTCTGATAGCTCATTTTTGTTTCAACTTCAACAAGTTCCTTACCGTATTTTTTGTTTAAAAATGCGGCGATATCGTGCATCATCTGCTGTTTTTTCTGAATTTTTTCATCATCGTGGTCACGGAGAATATAACGGAATACTGTTTTTTCTGTGCTTCCTTCAAAGTCTGTCAGATGATAGAAGCCTTCAAAGCCTTCGGTATATTCAGGTCTTTCAAATTCAGGAACCATTCTGTCAAATTCAAACGCAACACGCTGGCTGTTTATCATCTGGTTTTTGGATGAACCCGGATGGATGGAACGGCCTGTAACTGTAATTTTTGCAGAAGCAGCGTTGAAGCATTCGTATTCAATTTCGCCCGGGAGACCGCCGTCAACTGTGTATGCATACTGTGCACCGAAACCTTCGATATCAAACAGATCTGCACCACGGCCGATTTCCTCGTCAGGAGTAAACCCTACAACAACTTTGCCGTGCGGTACATCGCTGTGGATAATTTCGTCTGCAGCCTGCATAATTACCGCAATACCTGCCTTGTCATCAGCACCGAGAAGGCTTGTGCCGTCAGTTGTGATAAGTGTGTGACCTTTGAAACCTTTAAGTTCAGGGAATTCTTCAACACTCAGAACATCACCGCTGCCTTTGAGCAGTACATCTTCGCCGTTGTAGTTTTCGATAATCTGAGGTTTGATGTCAAAACCGTTGAATTCAGGTGCTGTATCCATATGTGCAATAAAGCCGATGCATGGTTTGTCTTCATATCCTTTTGTTGCAGGAATTTCGCCGTAAACATAGCCGCGGTCGATGCGTACATTTACAAGACCGATGCTCAGCATCTGTTTCAGCAGAAATTCAGCAACATCAAGCTGCTGTGGTGATGAAGGACAGTTTTCGCAGAATTCATCTGATGGTGAACTGATTTTGATGTAGCTTAAGAATTTTTCTGTTACGCCCATAAAAAATCTCCTTAAATCTCTTGATGTAGTAGTGTAATTCACATTTAACCTCATTGTACCATAATTTTTGTAAAAAACTACTGTTTTTTATAAGTTAATTTTACTTTATATACTTTAAATATTATGAAAAATGTGATAAAATTAGTTGATTACAGCTTTTGCTGTAAAATTTTGTGAATAATAAGCAAATGCTTTGGAGGATATTTTTATGTCAAATTCAGTTTTTACAGGTAAAACTCTTTTGATTACCGGCGGTACAGGCAGCTTCGGCCACACTGTACTCAAACACTTTTTAACAACAGATATCGGCGAAATCCGCATCTTCTCCCGTGACGAAAAGAAACAGGACGATATGCGTCATGAACTTCAGGTTTCCCACCCTGTTGAAAGCCAGAAAGTTAAATTCTATATCGGTGATGTAAGAGATATCAACAGCGTAGACAATGCTATGAACGGCGTTGACTTTATTTTCCATGCTGCTGCCCTCAAACAGGTTCCTTCCTGCGAATTTTTCCCTGTTGAAGCAGTAAAAACAAATGTACTCGGCACAGAAAACGTACTTACAAGTGCAATCCGTCACGGTGTAAAACGTGTGGTTTGTCTTTCCACAGACAAGGCTGCATACCCAATCAATGCAATGGGTATCTCCAAAGCTATGATGGAAAAAGTTATCGTTGCAAAATCCAGAACAGTAGACCCTGAAAAAACAACAATCTGCTGTACAAGATATGGCAATGTTATGTGCAGCCGCGGCAGCGTTATTCCGCTTTTCCGCGAACAGATAAGACAGGGCAACCCTCTTACAATCACAAACCCTGAAATGACACGTTTCCTTATGAACCTTGACGAAGCTGTTGACCTTGTTGTATTTGCATTTACACACGGTCAGGCCGGCGATTTGTTTGTACAGAAATCACCTGCATGCACAATTGGTGACCTTGCAAAAGCTACACAGGAACTGTTCGGCAACACAGGCATCAAAATTATCGGTGAAAGACACGGTGAAAAACTGTTTGAAACACTGCTTACAGAAGAAGAAGCTGCAAAGGCTATAGATATGGGCGGCTACTACCGTGTACCTGCTGACAACCGCGACCTTAACTATGACAAATACTTTGTTGAAGGCAATACAGCAGAAAGACTGCTCCATCAGTACAACAGCCACAACACAGAACGCCTTGATGTTGCAGGCACAATTGCAAAAATGAAGACAACAGACTATATCAAAGAGGAGTTGGCTAAACTTGAAAAATAAGAAGATTCTTATCACAGGTGCAGGCGGCTTTGTAGGCAAAAACCTTACCGCCACACTTTTGCAGAAAGGTTACACAAACCTTTATCTTTACGACAGAGAAAGCACACAGCAGGAACTTGATGTTTACTGCACCGACTGTGATTTTGTATTTCACCTTGCAGGCGTAAACCGTCCGGTTGACCCTAAAGAATTTTACGAGGGCAACACAGACTTTTCAAAAACTCTGCTGGATACACTCAAAGCAAAAAACAACCCTTGCCCTGTTGTGGTGTCCTCCTCCATTCAGGCACTTCTGGACAACGACTATGGCAAGAGCAAAAAAATGGGCGAAGACCTTTTCCTCGAAAACGGTTTCAACCCTGCACACATTGTGCGCCTTTACGGAGTGTTCGGCAAGTGGTCAAAACCAAATTACAACACCGTTGTTGCAACCTTTATGTACAATGTTGCACATGGTCTGCCTCTGCAGATAAACGACCCTGACAAAGAACTTACTCTCTGCTATATTGATGATGTAATAGCTAAGTTTGTTGATATTTTTGAAAACAACGGTGATTATAAACCGGGCTTCTTTGAAATTGACACTCTGCACAAAATCACACTTGGCAAACTGGCAGAAAAAATCACAAACTTTGGCAAAAACCGCGAAACACTGGTTATGCCAAGCCTCAACACACTGCTTGACCAGCGTCTTTACGGCACATATCTGTCCTACCTTGACGAAGACAAATTTGCTTATCAGCTGAAGAAAAACGAAGACAACCGCGGCTGGCTTGCAGAATTTATCAAAAGCGAAAGCTTTGGCCAGATTTTTGTTTCCACAACAAAACCGGGCATCACACGCGGTGACCACTGGCATCACACAAAGGTTGAAAAATTCTTTGTTATCAGCGGCAAGGCAGAAATAAGCTTCCGTCACATGATTACAGACGAAATTATCCGCTATGTTGTGGAAGGTGACACACCAACTGTTGTGGATATTCCTGTAGGTTACACACACAACATCAAAAATATCGGTGACACAGAGGTTATCTGCCTGTTCTGGTCAAACCAGATTTTTGACCCTGCAAACCCGGACACCTATTATGTAAAGGTTGACTTGTAAAGGAAATTTTTATGAAAAGACTGGTTATTCTCGGCTTTGGCGGCTATGGCAAAACCATTGAAGATGTGGTTTTGTCCGCAGAGCTGTATGATGAAATTATATTTCTTGACGATGGCTCCTCAGATAAAAGAGTATGCGGCAAATGCACCGATTTTGAAAAATATATTGATGCTGACACCCATTTCTATCCTGCCTTCGGCAACAACACTCTGCGCATAAAATGGATTGACACACTGCTGGAAAAAGGTGCATTTGTGCCAACCATTATTCACCCTCAGGCATATGTAAGCAAAAACGCCGTTATCGGTGTTGGCTGCACAGTGCTGCCAAATGCAACTGTAAATGTGACTGCTGTCCTTGGCAAAGGCTGTATTGTAAACTTTGGCGCTGTGGTTGACCACGATGTTGTGATTGGCGACGGTGTTCACCTGTGCCTAAACTGTGCGGTAAAAGCATATAACCATATTCCGCCATACAGCAAAATTGAAGCGGGAAAAATCATTCTGAACAATACTTTCAAACAGGAGAATTAAGCAATGAGCAAGCTTAAACTTATGACTATCATCGGCACAAGACCGGAAATTATCCGTCTTGCTGCTGTTATCAAAAAATGTGACAAATATTTTGACCAGATTTTGGTACACACAGGTCAGAACTATGACTATGAACTCAACCAGGTTTTCTTTGATGACCTTGGCCTCAGAGCACCTGATTTTTACCTTGATGCTGTAGGCAAGGACCTTGGTGAAACAATCGGCAATATCATTGCAAAAAGCTATGCACTTATGGTGGAACAGAAACCTGATGCGCTGCTTATCCTCGGTGACACAAACAGCTGTCTGTCCGCGATCGGCGCAAAAAGACTTCACATTCCTATCTTCCATATGGAAGCAGGCAACCGCTGCTTTGACGAATGTCTGCCGGAAGAAACAAACCGCCGCATTGTTGACCATATTGCAGACGTAAACCTTTGTTATTCCGAACATGCACGCCGTTACCTTAACTACGAAGGCACCGCAAAGGAAAGAACTTATGTTACAGGCAGCCCTATGGCAGAAGTTCTCCACGAAAATCTGGAACAGATAAAAGCTTCCGACATTCTTGAAAAACTTGGCCTTGAAAAAGGAAAATACATTCTGCTTTCTGCACACAGAGAAGAAAACATCGACACAGAACAGAACTTCTTCAACCTGATGAACGCAGTAAATGCAATGGCTGAAAAATATGATATGCCTATCCTTTATTCCTGCCACCCAAGAAGTGCAAAATTTATTGCGCAGAGAGGTTTTGTGTTTGACAAACGCGTTATCCAGAACAAACCTCTTGGTTTCCACGACTACAACAACCTGCAGATGAATGCATTTGCAGTAGTTTCTGACAGCGGCACACTGCCTGAAGAAAGCAGCTTTTTCCTTTCAGTAGGCAACCCGTTCCCTGCTGTATGTATCCGCACATCAACAGAACGTCCTGAAGCTCTTGACAAAGGCAACTTTATCCTTGCAGGCATCACAACAGAACAGGTTCTGCAGGCTGTTGACACAGCAGTTGAAATGAACAAAAATGGTGACTTCGGTATTCCTGTACCAAACTACACAGACGAAAATGTTTCCACAAAGGTTGTAAAGCTTATCCAGAGTTACACTGGTGTGGTAAACAAAATGGTATGGAGAAAATATTGATTTCACTGTGATATCCGTATTGAAGCGGATATACTTACATACTCTCTGCACATTGCGGCAGATTGTTAAAACAAAATTGTATTGAAAACCGCTTATGCGGTGTACACACAGGGGTGGTGACAGCACCATCCCCTGTATATCTTGAATATAAGGAACTTTTGATTTTGAAAAAACGTATTTTGATTGTAAGCCAGCATTTCTGGCCTGAAAATTTCAGAATAAGTGACATTGCACAGGGCTTTGTGGAAAATGACATTGAAGTGGACGTGCTGTGCGGGCTGCCAAACTATCCTAACGGTATTATCCCTGAAGGTTACGGCTATTTTAAAAACACAAAGCAGGATTATCATGGTGCAAAGGTGTACCGCAGCTGGGAAATTACCCGTAAAGGCAATTCTTCACTGAGAATTTTCCTCAACTACATATCCTTCCCGTTTTTTGCAACCTTTAAAAGCATAGGCCTTATGGGTAAAAAATATGATGCGGTTTTCTGCTACGAGACAAGCCCCGTATATATGATTTTCCCTGCAATTTTCTATTCAAAAATCAAAAAAGTGCCTCTTACCACATATGTGCTGGATTTATGGCCTGAAAACTTCTATTCCGTTGTGGATATCAAAAATCCGTTTTTGCGCAGAATATGTGAAGTTACAAGCCACTGGCACTACAGAAAAAGTGACAAACTGATTGCAATGAGTCCGTCACTTAAAGAAAAACTTTCCGAAATCACAGCAAAAGCTGATGATAAAATTGCCACAATTCCTCAGTACTGTGAAAAGTTCTATGAACAGGAAATTGTGGACGAAACCTTAACCGAAAAATACAAGGATTATTTTAAAGTTGTTTATGCAGGCAACATAAGCCCCGCACAAAACCTTGAAGTTGCTGTTGACAGTGCAGTACTTTTGAAAAATGACGGCATAACTGATGTAAAATTCATTATTGTCGGTGACGGCATGTCCCGCAGGGATATTGAAAAATATGCCGAAGAACAAGGAGTAAAGGAATATTTTGATTTCCTTGGTTCGAAACCTGTTACAGATATGCCGCTTTATCACACTCTGGCAGACTGTCTGCTTGCACCGCTTGCAAAAAGTGACCTGATTGGCCTTACCATTCCTGCTAAGGTGACAAGCTATATGGCAGGCAGAAAACCTGTTATCACCTGTATTGACGGTGAAGGCAGCAATGTAATAGCAAAAGCCAACGGTGGTCTTACAGGTGAAAGCGGCAACAGCCGCCAGCTTTACGAAAATATCAAAACTCTTTACAGTATGCCTGAAGCAGAAAGAAAACAACTTGGCGAAAATGCGTTCCGTTATCATCTCAGCCACCACGAACGCAACAAAGTTTTAAAACAGCTTATTGATTTTATTTTGAATTAACGGAGGTCATTTATCTTGAAAACCTTAGTTATAATCCCGTGTTACAACGAATCAGAAAACATAGTAAGAGTCATAGAAAATCTGAAAAAACATGCACCGGATGTAGACTATATCATCGTGAACGACTGTTCCACAGACAATACCGAAAAAATACTTAAAGAACACAACTTCAACTATGTCAACAACCCTATCAACCTTGGCATAGGCGGTGGTGTTCAGGTTGGATATATGTATGCCCGAGACAACGGCTATGACATTGCCGTACAGATGGACGGTGACGGCCAGCACGACCCTAAATATCTGCATAAGGTTGTCAATGCCGTTGCAGAGGGAACATATGACATGGCAATCGGCAGCCGTTTTATTGAAAAGGAAGGCTTCCAGACCTCTTTTATGCGCCGGTTGGGCATAAATATTATTTCAATGATGATATTCTTCCTTACAGGAAAAAGAATTAAGGACACCACAAGCGGTTTCCGCGCCTGCAACAGAAAGCTTATTGAGTTTTTCTCCCGCAGTTATGCTGACGATTATCCTGAACCTGAAGCAATACTTGCCTGTCTGGTAAACGGTTATACCGTTGGTGAAGTTGCCGTTGTAATGGAAGAACGGCAGGGCGGTGTATCCTCCATCAACACTATAAGAAGCATGCACTACATGATTAAAGTGTGCCTTGCACTTATTGTTGTAAGAATTCTTATAAAAAGGAAGAAAGGCGGTAACAAATAATGAAAAAAATGGTATTATCCCTCAGAATTGTATTGCTTTTGGGCTCTGTCGGACTTTTTGCCTTTATCCTTTATCTTATCAAAAAAGGCAAACTTGAAATCAAATATTCAATTATCTGGATGGCTTTCAGCGCAGCAATGCTGCTGTTTGCAATCTTCCCTTATTTTGTTCTTATCCTTGGTGATATTGCCGGTGTTATTGACCCGGTTAACTTTATATTCCTTTCACAGATTGTGTTTATCCTTTTGATTCTGCTTTCTGTTTCCGCAGTTATCTCCGGTTTCAGCCAGAAAATCAAAAAGCTTGCACAGGCAAATGCTTTTCTTGAAAGAAGAGTGCGTGAACTGGAAGAAAGTATCAACAACAAATAATTTATACAGACAATTCTGTATATGAGGTAAATATGCTTTTTAACTCACTGGAATTTTTAATTTTCTTTCCTGTAGTTACTTTGGGGTATTTTGTTATTCCAAAAAAACTCAAGAATTTCTGGTTGCTTGTAACCAGTTACTACTTCTATATGTGCTGGCAGCCCGCATATGCACTGCTTATACTGTTCAGCACAATTACAACTTTTCTCTGTTCCGTTGCAATTGACAAAGCAAAACTTAAGGCAGCAAAAAAAACCTGTCTTACAGTAAGCATATGCATAAACCTTGCAATTCTGTTTTTGTTTAAATATTATGGCTTTTTCAGCGAAAATGTTGTAAACCTGTTTGGCAAAATAGGCATTGAAGTAAACATGCCTGTGTTTGACCTGCTGCTGCCTGTTGGTATTTCTTTCTATACATTCCAGGCGCTTGGCTACGCAATTGATGTTTACCGCGGTGATGTGGAAAGAGAAAAAAGCTTTATTACATACGCTTTGTTTGTATCCTTCTTTCCACAGCTTGTTGCAGGCCCTATTGAACGCAGCAAAAATCTTCTGCCACAGTTTAAACAGTACAGTAAATTTGATTACGCCCGTGTAAGAGAAGGCCTTGTGCTTATGGCGTGGGGGTTCTTTAAAAAGATGGTCATTGCCGACGGTGTGGCATCCTTTGTAACACTTGTTTACAATACTCCTTCCAACTATGGCGGACTTCAGCTGGTAATTGCCACTATTCTGTTTGCTTTCCAGGTTTACTGTGACTTTGGCGGTTATTCTGACATAGCAATAGGCTGTGCAAAGGTGCTTGGCTTTAAGCTTATGCGCAACTTCAACAAGCCTTATTTTTCCACAACTCTGCAGGGATACTGGCGCAGATGGCATGTTTCTCTTTCATCATGGTTCAGCGACTATGTATACATTCCGCTTGGTGGCAGCCGTAAAGGTACTGTACGCACATATATAAACCTGCTTATCACATTCCTTGTAAGCGGTCTGTGGCACGGTGCAAACTGGACATTTGTTTTCTGGGGGCTGATAAACGGTATTTACGTATGTGTTTCCCGCGCAATGCGTCCTGCAAGAACACGTTTTATTGAAAAGCATAAACTGCAGAACAATATTCTTTACAACAGTTTCTCTGCTCTGGTTGTATTTCTGTTAATCTGCTTTGGCTACATCTTTTTCCGTGCAAACACATTCAGCGATGCTATGTATATTACAACCCACCTGTTCAGCGATTTCGGCAGCTGGTTTGGCAGCGGTTATCTTACTGCACAGCTTACAGGTATCACTTTCTTTACCAAAAATGGTGTTGCTCTTGTATGCAGCATTGTGTTTATGCTGGCAGCAGAACTCTGGGAAGGCAAAGACGAGCTGAGTGCAAAAATTTGCAGACAGAAAGCTCCGATACGCTGGGTTTTCTACTATGCAATCGTTCTTCTTGTTTTATTCTACGGCAACTTTGGCAAAAGTCCATTTGTATACTTTGACTTTTAAGGAGGGTTGTTATGAAAAGTTTAAAAGATTTACTGAAACTCTCCGCAAAACTGCTGTTGTTTGTCCCGATTTTTGCATTTATGGTCTACTGTAATTACCGCATTGACCCGTCAGGTCTGTTTTTTGGTGCAGGTTTTGAAAGAATTGCCAGCGAATATATGCTGGAAGGTCATGCAATAAAAGGCTATGAACGCCTTGACGGCAGAAAACTCAACGAAGTTTATGCCAAAAATGTTCCTTATGCTCCACAGGTACTTATTAACGGTTCCAGCCGCAGTATGACAATTACAGGCGATATTCTCTGCCCCGGCAAAACATTTTACAATGCCGGCAATGTAGGCGGTGACAGATATGACTTCTTTACCGCATATTACATCTTTGCCAAAGAAAACAAAGAGCCTGAGATTATGGTTCTCAGCATGGACGCATGGCTGTTCAACGCCCATGAAGAAGCCATTGATGAGAGAAGCGACAAGCAGCTTTACTACCAGTTTATAAACGAAGAACTTGGCTTCACCGAATACACCTATACTTCCGATGATGCTAGTGACCACGAAAAATACAAAGCTCTTGTTTCTCCAAGCTATTTCCAGGCAGCAATAAAATATTATCTGCGAGACACTTCCGGTGAAGTTATGCCGGAAATTGTAAACGGTGACCTTTACAACCAGTACGAAGTTGTAAAATGTGCCGACGGTTCCATCGTTTATGATGCGGCATATGCCAACAGAACAAACGATGAAATAAGCAGTTCCCTTATTGTGGAAACTTATGCAGGTGTTCCGCTGATGAACATGGATGAATTTGATTCTCTTGACCCTGTATTTATGGAACAGCTGGAGGCTTTTATTGAATACCTCCAGAACAAAGGCATAAGAGTTATCCTGTACCTGCCTCCGTATCACGAATACTGGTACAGCATTGCACAGTCCCGCGCAAATGAACACGCAGGCTTCTTTGAAGTGGAAAACTACTGCCGCAGCATTGCGGAAAAATACGGTCTGGAAATATACGGCTCCTACGATGCAAAAAGCCTTGGACTTGTGTTTGAAGATTTTCTTGATTCCTACCACATGAACCCCAAATCCTTACACAAAATTATTCCTGTTTTAGAATAGCGGAGGTATATTATGCCACAGATTATCGTTAAAGGCATCAGCGAAGCACAATGTGCAGAATTAAGTGTTAAAGCTGCACCAAAACTTGCAGAAATCTGCGATTGTCCTGCCGACTGGTTTGTTTTTGACCTTGTGCCTTCAAAATTTTTTACAGAAAATGGTGCTGTTCCCCATTATCCTGTTGTTCAGGTGTGGTGGTTTAAACGTACAGAAGATGTACAGGACAAGGTTGCAAAACTGCTGCACAGTCAGTTTGAAGAAATGGGCTTCGCCGACAACCAGATAAGTTTTCATCTTTTTAAAGAAAGAGATTATTACGAAAACGGTGAAAGTTTCTGATTATAACATTAAAAAAGTCAGTCTGAGAACAGTCAGACTGACTTTTTTGTTTTAAAAGCAATTATGTCCGTATAAGTTTTAAAACCGCTGCGGTTGCATCGTCGTTGCTGCTGCTTTTTTTAACCGCATATTCTGCAAGCTGCTGTGTGGTACATCTGTCATATGCAAGTTTAAGTTTTGCAACGGAATTTGCATCGGTATCAACACCGTCAGAGGCAAGTACAACCGCATCTCCGTTATTCAGTATAAAACTCAGCTGCACCACCTTTGTTTCTTTAAATATACCCAGCGGCAGGCTATCCTTATAAAGCACACGGCTTTCATCGCCACTGAGAACAATCGTTGCCGCCCCGCCTGCTTTGTACAGATTGCAGCCTCCGTTATAAAGGTTTATCTGCAATATATCCACCGCTACACAGCTCTGCCCCGTGCCTTTAAGATTAAGGGCTGTATTGGTTATCTCAAGGGCAGTCTCAATAGTAACCGAGGCTGTCAACAGGCTTTTCAGCATTGCTGCAGCTGTTCTGCTTTCTGCCGCTGCAAAACTGCCGGTACCCATGCCGTCAGCAAGTATTGCATATGCCCATTCATCTGTGGAAAAATATTCGCACACATCACCGCAGTCGGAAAATCTGCCCACGCTCAGGAGTCCGTATTCACAGCTGAACATAGGCACCTGACTGAATGTATATACTGTGTTTTCTCCGTCTGTACCGACTGAAGGCATATTGAATTTGGATCCATACAGTGCTTCCAGTTTCATTCTGAATTTTATACATTCATCTGTATCAAAATGTTCCCTTGTACTTACTATGCACCTGTTATGGTTCTGATAACATATGCAGTAGTTGACTTTTTTACCCATAAGCATTAAAAAGCTGTTTGCTTTATGCGTAATTGCAGTGTTTGCCACACCGTTTTTTCTGCTTTGTACAGTAATTTCCTGCAATACATCTGCCATAGCCAGAAACTGATTCTGCAACAGTTTCTGGTTCTGTTTTGCCTGTGAGTTCATCAGCTTTTGGGTAGAAACAAGCCTGTGGTGGCTTTCAAAACTGCTGTGCAGCTGCTGTGTTTTTCCACAGATATCACAAAACCTGCTTTCAAAAACAGGAATATCATTTTTCTGCAAAGCCAGTGCATAAGCCGAAAACTGACTTTGTGTGTAGGAATAATTCTGCTGCCAGCACAGGACATTGTTTTTACATCTGCGGCATATTTCGTTGCTGACAGCATCTTCAACAGAAATCGGGACAAAATCCTTTATCATAAGGTTGGATATATCTGTAACCGTATGCCCGAGAAATTTAAAACATCTGTTCAGTTTTTCCAGCTTTTCCTTAAGCAGAATGTAATCTCTTTCCCCTGTCAGTATGTCATCATCGCTGCAGGGTCTTTCTGCTGTTTTTGCAAACTTTTCGACATACAGTGCCCCCGCAAGACCTGCCATTGACGCAGAAAAAATTTCCATGCTGTTGAAATGCGTTATAAACAGCATTGTAACCGCCGCTGTCACAACAGCATGTACAATATAGCCTTTGATACCTTTCGGAACAAAAAATATTGCCGAAAGATACGCTACCGCAAACCCTGCGGTCAGAAAAGCAAAATTATCTCTCTGGCATAAAGAAGCAACCATGACAAACAGCGATGCAAGGGACAACAGATAATTGTATTTAATCCCGTAATACACCGCTGCCCCGAAAAGAAAAGCTGCTGAAAAGCTGATGCCCCACACAGATATTCCGTCAAGGGAAAATGCTGCCAGTGCAAATGCTGCAAAAACTTCAAATATGTTTTCACCGCTCTGGCAGAAGTCATTGTTTTTCAGTATATCATACCCCGCCTGTGCCGCTGACGGCATAAACACCATCATCACAAGTTCAACGGCAAAAAGCACCCAGTGAGTTACATCATACCCGAATGACAGCAGATATCCTTTTACAACTGCAAAAGTGAATACTGCAGGATAAACACTTTTAAGTGAATGGTTTGCAATCAGATAATCCGCCATTATGTATATAAGCATAAACGTGATGTATGGTATATAAAAAGCGGTCTGTGTAACGGTGGTCAGAAAATAAATCAGAGATACCAATGCACAGATATATTTTGCCGTATGTGTTTTGACTGTCTGCACTATCACAAGGGACAGAAAACTCAAAGGCAGATCGGTAAATGAAGAAAACAATGACGAAATGCACAGCAGTATCATCCATTTTTCTTTCAGTTTTTCGTTTACCGATTCTATCCGCTTTCCTATTTTATAAAACAGATTTTCCTTTTTTCTGCCTGTTTTTATCATATTGCATACTTCTCCTGCATATAATATAAAGTTATCTCACCGCATATTATAAAAAGAGAGCATACAAAAAAGCTGTCGAACAACATTTGTCGACAGCTTTTAACTACTTTTTGTATAATTTTATATATTATTTACTTTTTGTTGTTTCAATTGATACTAAAACAGCAAGCAATATCATGGGTATCATTGCAATTATACCGATAGGTGCAGGGCCAATTATCTGCTGGTCTGCATATTCCATATTCAGCAGCATAAGCGGCGCTGTTGCAATTGCATTGAATGCCCCGTGTGCAAGAGACGGTGCCCATATGCTGCCTGTTTTTTCATAGGTCCAGTCAAGCAGAATGCCCATAACTACACAGCAAATACAAAACATTGCCATACCAACAAACGGTGCACCCCAGTATACAAGCCCATATTCATACCCTGCAAGTATCATAACCGGCCAGTGCCACGCACCCCAGATTATACCGCCAGCAATGCGGCCCTTGTTTGTTCCCAACCTGTCTTTGAGCATAGGGTACATAACACCGCGCCAGCCTGCTTCTTCCCCTGCTGCAAATATCATATTGATAACAGGTGCATAGGTTATTGCCTGTACAGCTGTAACTGCTGCAAACAATACAGGTGTTAAACCTTCATTGCCAAGCTGCTGTACCATTTCTTCCCCGTATTGGGCAACTATATATGAACCCGACAAATCAAGACGACCTGGCATAACGATGTAAAACAAAGCAGCGCCAATCAAACTAACTGCTGCAGGCATAAACCAGCATACAATATAGTATTTAAAATTCTTTTTAATCTGTGGTTTCCAGCCAACATTTTTTACATCAAGTTTAGCAATAAGCGCCGAAACAAGCGGTGCAAACATTGCAATGCTTAAAACAGCTGCAAACAGCATCATTTTACTCTGTAAAGCAAATGTGCTTGCAACAATCTGCAGCGCCCAGCCGATTATGAATGTAAAAACAATATATACCGAAAACTTTTTCTTTTCAAAAGTCATTATTATCCCACCTTTATCCGTTATACTTTTTGTAGGACAGATATGAATATACAGTTGTCAGGATAACTGCACCAAAAATCGCTATAAAAGTAATGATAAAGTTGATGTTTTCTGTAAATACAAGTGTGGAAACCAACATCACAACACCTGCCACAACAAACACAACACCGCCAAAACGGTGGGTTTCATTCCATACGCGTTCATCCGCATAGGTCCACATTGTTTTGATGCCAAATGTGTAGGTCTGTTTGCATTTTGGCAGATAGTTTCCGATAAAAATGAACAGCAGTGAAGCTGCAATCATAACAATTTTGCCCACATTGAAACGGTGAGGGTCGTTTACTGACAAAATTGTGATTTCCAGCATACCTGTCATAAACAATACAATCACAAGACGGAAAATGCCATAGAAGCCATCCACTTTTTCATAGCTTTTGCCTTTTGGGTCAATCTTTGGAATTATAAAGAACAATGGCAACATCAAAGCACTTATACCCCACAATATCCACAGTGTACTTTTGCTGCCGTAGTCAACCTGACCGTTAAAGCCCCAGTTGGTAACCACCTGTTCAGGCAATGCAGGATAAACCACTATTAACTGAATAAAAGTTGCAATCAGCACCAGCAGTGCTATATAGTCTGTCTTTTTAATTTTCATTGTCTGTGCCTCCCATAAAACCTGACACCCATGTCAGGATATCCTCCATAACAGAGGTATTGATTTCGTAATAAACAAATGTGCCTTTTTTGCTGTCATCCACCAGTCCCGCTTTTTTGAGTATGGACAGATGGTGGGACAAGGTTGCACCTGTCATTTCAAAATGTTCACCGATTTCCCCTGCCGAAAGTGGCCCTTTTTTTAAAAGTTCCAGAATTTTGCGGCGTGTAGGGTCTGACAAAGCTTTTAAAGTATCCTGCAGCACGAAATTCACTCCCTTTTACTTTTAATGAAAATCTTTTATGTATGCATACTATTTAGATGATTTTCTAAATATATGCTAGCATATATTTAGATATCTGTCAATATTAATTTAGATAATTTTCTAAATAAATTGTTTGCAAATACAATCACTAGCAGATAAAACACCCTTTTGATAAGAACCATAAAATATCCTTTCCAACAATTTTAATATCAGTAAATTACAGCAAACAAAAAAGGCACTGAAAATTCAGTGCCTTTTGTTAATTCAGTTTTGTGAATTATTCTTCGTCGTGGTCGTGATCGTGGCAGCAGCAGTCTTCGTCGTCGCAGCATTCTACGCCGTCAAAGTCAATTTCAAAGCTTGTGCCGCAGTTTGGGCAACCGCAGTCAGGGCTGAAGAGCATTTCTTCGTCCATGCATACGATTTCGCCACATTTCGGACATGTGATTTCGTAGATATCGCCATCAAAAAGTTCATCTTCGTCATCGCAGTCACAGCAGTCGCAATCGTCATCGTCGCAATCGCAGCAATCACAATCATCGTCTTCATCTTCGTCTTCCCAAAGGAAGTCTTCGATATCTGTAAGGTCTTCGTCGATAGCGTCCAGTTCTTCATAAGCCTGGTCCATATCGCTTTCAAGTTCGGATACAGCTGTTGTTACATCATCCATAAGGTCTACCAAAGCAAGCAATACTTTGCCTTCTTTTGTTGTTTCGTCTACGCCGAGACCTTCTGCCAAGCCTTTAATGTAAGCAAGTTTTTCTGTAAGTGTCATCATACTATCCACTCTGCCTTTCTTTTATGGTTAATTACCAGTTTTTACAAATTATTTGTCGTAAGATTTTGCACGACCCATGTAGGAACCGTCTCTTGTATCGATTTCGATAAGTTCGCCCTGTTCGATGAAGAGAGGAACTCTAACTTCTGCACCTGTTTCTACTGTTGCAGGTTTGAGTGTGTTTGTAGCTGTGTTGCCTTTGAAACCTGGTTCTGTTTCTGTGATTTCAAGAACAACAAAGTTTTCTGGTTCAACGCCGAATACTTTACCGTTGTAGGAAAGTACTTTAACGTTTGTGTTTTCTCTTACGAATTTGAAGAATTCACCGTATTCGCTCATAGGAAGAGTGATCTGTTCAAATGTTTCTGTATCCATTACATAGTATACGTCGCCGTCGTTGTAAAGATACTGCATTTCTGCTCTGTCAACACGTGCTGGAGAGAATTTAGCTGTTGGGTTAAAGCTTTCTTCTCTGATTGCGCCTGTGATAAGGTTTTTATATTTTGTTCTAACAAAAGCTGCACCTTTACCTGGTTTTACGTGCTGGAATTCCACGATAATGTGTGGCTGGCCGTTCATTTCAAATGTCAAACCATTTCTAAAATCGCCTGCGGAAATCATAATATTACCTCCAAAAAGTTTTTACACTTATAAATTTTATGTAAACATAATATATCTCATATATTTTAACCTATATACAGATATTTTTCAATAGTAAATATAAACAAATACAGTTCAAATTACAGAATAATTAGATTTTTAGGGCTTTTTGCAACACTTTCAAAGCCTGTTGCAGTTACATAAACTGTATCCTCAATTCTTACCCCGAATTTTTCAGGAAGATAGATGCCTGGTTCAACTGTCATAACCATACCTTCTTTAAGTATATCCTGACTGCCGACACCAAAACGTGCAGCTTCGTGAACTTCAATGCCTACAGCGTGGCCAAGACCATGGCCGAATCTGCCAGGGTATTTTGCATCAATGAGGTCGCGTGCTGCTTTGTCAACATCGCCGCAGTTTACGCCCGGTTTAATCATGTTCATTGCCAGCAGGTGTGCATCAAGAACAGTCTGGTATACGTCTTTCATTTCATCTGTTGCATAGCCTATGGCAACTGTACGGGTCATATCTGTGCAGTAACCGCCGTATCTTGCACCAAAGTCCATTGTGATAAAGTCGCCTTTTTCAATAACTTTGTGGCTTGGCACGCCGTGTGGAAGGCTGGAGTTTTTGCCGCTTACGAGAATGTTGAAAGCAAGTTCGTCTGCACCTTCTTTTCTCATAAAGTAGTCAAGTTCATTTGCCATTTCTTTTTCGGTTCTGCCTGCTGCCAGAGTTTCGCACATATGTGCAAAGCCTGCATCTGTAAATTTCTGACATGTTTTGATGATTTCAAGTTCTTCAAGGGATTTGATGGCTCTGATATCATCAATATATTTTGTAAGTGGACTTTCAAGACAGATGTTTACACCGCTCAGCACCTTTGTAAGGCTGTTGTATTCGCCAAGGGACATTGTTCTTTCAACCCAAACGTTTTTAACGCCGTGTTTTGCAAGAATTTCGTTAACCTGGTCATAGAGTTTGCCCTGAAGAATAATTTCAGCACCTTTAACAGTTTTCTGTGCAAGTTCTATGTAACGGAAATCGATGATAAAGTATGCTTTGTCTTTAAGCACGATAAGTGTACCTGCGGATGAACGCATGCCCAGCAGGTAAAATCTGTTTACGAAGCTGGTAACGATTGCTGCTTCAAAATCAGCAGGCATACTGTTGATAAGTTTTTCAATTCTGCTCATAATTGTAATCTCCTTGTGAATTATTTATTTGATTTTATTAAAATAATTTTTCATTGCCAATGCATCAATACCCTGTGTGCCGTCCGATTCACAGATTATCACCGGTGAAAGATTTTTTCTTGCAATAATCTCCATAAGAGGCTCATAGTCAGGGCCAAAAATATTGTCCTCAAAAGTCAGGTGACGCTTTTCGCCCCCTGTTGTATATTCAATTTTTGAAAAATGGGAATGGAAAATTCTTGTTCTGTCTGCACCGATTTCGTTTTCCATTTTATTTATAATGGATTCATAATCGACTATTGTTTTTATTATGCCCATATCCCTTGCATTGAGATGACCAAAATCTATACACGGAATAATTCTTTCGTCCACTTTGCAAAGGCTCAGCACCTCATCAAGTGTGCCAAGCTGATTGACTTTACCCATAGTTTCAGGGCACACTGTTATATCTCCAAGGCCGTTCTCGTCAAGGGCTTTTATAATAAGTCCCATAGTATCAACAGCTTTTTCCAGTGCCTCCTGACGTGACAGCTTTGCACAGCTGCCCGAATGGAATATAACTCTTTTGCCCCCCATTGCCTTTATTACCTTCGCGGAATCGAGGATATACCCCACACTGTTAAGGCGTTTTTCCTCTTCAATGCTTGACATTGAAATATAATAAGGTGCATGAAGTGACAGGGTTATGCCCTTTGCAGCTGCCTCTTTACCAAATTCAACCGCTGCAGCTTCTTTTATTTTCACACCTCTGCCGCACTGGTATTCAAAGGCGTCCAGCCCCATATTGCTGAGATATGCCGGCACTTCAATCGTCTTTTTATATCCCTGCAGCGTAAAGTTTAAATCCAGCCCTGCTGTACCAAATTTTACCATCTATAAAAACTCTCCGTTTTCTTTGAGATATCTGTCAATATATTTCTGCTCAAAACCACGTTTTATATCAAAGCCAAAGCCTTCTTCGTGGTAAACCGGCAGCACCATTGCCGCTTTCATTCCCACAATATGTGCACCGAGAACATCGGTGAACAGCTGGTCCCCCACTACAAGTGTGTTTTTAAACTTTATTTTCATTTTAACCTTTGCACGGAAAAAGCCCCATGGGGTAGGTTTTGCACTGAAACATACATAAGGCAGATTCACCACAGCAGCAAACGCACTTACACGCTTTTTGAAATTGTTGGAAGTTATTATCAGCTTCACACCATTTTTGTGCATTAAGTCTATCCATTCCATTACGCCGTCGGCAGCTTCCAGCTTTTTATGTCTGCCAAGAGTGCCGTCTGCATCAAGAAACAGACAGTTGATATTGTTCTGCGACAAAAACTGAGGAGTAATATTTGAAGTATTTTCAAATATATAATCGGGCATATAGCCTTTGAACTTCATTATATATCACTCCTTTCAGCTATATAAATAATAATACCATATTATATTTTTTTTAACAATAAATTCGGTAATTTCTTTAAAACGCAATATTTTCTGTTGTTTTTACAACATACTTTCCTGTTCCCTGATGTTATAATGCAGCCATAGATATAATAAAGCTATATGGAGGACATGACTATGCTGAGAAAGATAATTAAAATAGATGAAGAAAAATGCAACGGCTGCGGATTGTGTGCTGCGTCCTGTCACGAAGGTGCTATTGAAATGATTGACGGAAAGGCAAAACTTACAAGGGAAGATTACTGTGACGGGCTTGGCGACTGTCTGCCTGCTTGTCCGGTTGATGCAATCAGCTTTGAGCTGCGTGAGGCACCTGCATATGATGAAGCGGCAGTAAAAGCCGCCAAGGCCGCAAAAAAAGCACCTTTGCCATGCGGCTGCCCGGGGTCTGCATCAAAAGCAATCAAAAGAGAAGCTGTCTCTGCTGTAAGCTGTTCCCCAATAAGCAGCCAGCTGTGTCAGTGGCCTGTACAGATTAAACTTGTGCCTGTAAATGCTACATATTTTGACGGTGCCAACCTGCTGATAGCGGCAGACTGTACAGCTTTTGCATACGGAAATTTCCACAATGAGTTTATCCGCAACCATGTTACACTTATCGGTTGTCCTAAACTTGACGAAGGTGATTATGCACAGAAACTTACACAGATTATTGCAAACAACAACATTAAAAGCGTAAAGGTTGTGCGTATGGAAGTGCCTTGCTGCGGAGGCATTGAAAACGCGGTAAAGCGCGCCCTTATGGCAAACGGAAAATTTATTCCGTGGCAGGTTGTTACAATTTCCACAGACGGCAGAATTGTCGAATAACAGCATTTTGTGACGAATAAAAACAGGAATATTCCGGAACACCTCTTCGTATATTTTACGGGGAGGTGTTTTCTGCATTACACGACTTTTATTAACATTTTATACATCAATATTCTATTGACCTGTCACAGATTTATGTTAAAATTAACCTACTTAACTAAAAAGAGGTTATTTTATGACAGAAAACAAACACAGTCTGTTATTTACAGTTTTTATTATATTTTTAAGAATTTTATTTACTGCTATGGTTGTGATGTGTGTTGCTTTTATTTTTTACAACTCATCACAGGCCGCCGAAGTTTCAGCCGAAATAAGCGGAAAAGTTACCGATATATCCAACACCGCCCTGTCTTATCTGCCTGTTGATATAACTCTCAGCGAAATGGTTGTCCGCAAGCTTGCGCATATTGCCGAGTTTGCACTTTTAGGGCTGCTTTTCACATTCTGTCTCAGGGTATATACAAAAAGGCTTATCGCCTTCAGTGCATGGCCGCTGCTTTTCGGGTTGTTTATTGCCGTATGCGATGAATTTCTGCAGAAGTTTGTTCCCGGACGTTCCGGTCAGATAAAAGATATTTTCATCGACTTTGTCGGTGTTTTCGGCGGTACCGCAGCTGCTATAGTCTTCCTGCTTTCTGTGCAGTTCTTATTCTGGCTGTTCCATAGCAGACACATAAAAAAGCCGCACAACAAGCGACATCCCGATAAGAAAACATAAATACCCGCTAAATCGCTGTAAAGTGATTTGGCGGGTACATTTTTGCCCATTTTTGCACAAAGAGTGCTGATACAAGGAAGAAACACGCAGCACTACTTTGTGTAATGCAAGTGTTGATGACGCCGTAGCTGCCTTTTTGTGTTAAAAATTGGGTTTTTGTTTTCTTGTTGGGAGACCGCTCAATAAAATACTGTATATAACAAAAATCCTTACCTGTATGGGTGTGTACCCGCCGGTAAGGATTTTTATTTTGTCTTATTCTGATTTCTGACTGCTTTTTGTCATTCCAAGCACAATACCAAGTACCAGCATAACAACTGTAACAGTAACCCAGCCAAAACCAAGGCTGCTGAAAGGCAGACTGTTTACGGCACGGCTTACAAAGCCAAGTGACAAACCTGCACCGTCAATTGCACTGATAACGCTTACTGCGGCTGTACCAAGCACTGTAAAGGGATAAACAAATCGGTTTTTCCCGATAAATCTGTCGCTGAGACCAAGCACAATAAGTACAATGGAAACAGGATAGATAGCATTGAGAATCGGCACTGAAATGCTGAGAATAGCATTGAGCCCCTGGTTGCAGATTACAAATGAAAATACTGTTATTGCAAAGACAAACTGCCGGTAACTGAACCTTTTGAACAGTGTTGCAAAGTACTGTGAGATAGATGTGATAAGCCCTACACAGGTTGTGAGACAAGCCAGTGTAAAGATTGCTGCAAGGATAATTGCACCAAATTCCCCAAACAGCTGATAAACAATACATCTCAATGTCCATGCGCCGTTTTCCTGAATTTCATACACACCGCTGGACTGTGTGCCCATATATGTAAGCATAAGATATACCAATGTGAGAATTGTGCCTGCAAATACACCTGCAAGTTTTGTGTAGCGCATAACATCTTTTTTATCTTCAGCACCAAGGTTTCTCAGCGTTGTCGCAATAACCAGGCCAAAGTTCAGAGCTGCAATGGTATCCATCGTCTGATATCCTTCGCAGAAGCCTTTCAAAAACGGAGCTTCGCTGTATGCCGGCTGTGCTGCTGCCACTGAAGTTTCGCCTCTGAAGACAAAAACGATAAACAGAAACACAATAAGTGTAAGCAGACTTGGTGTAAGGTAGTGACCTATGCGGTCAACCAGTTTGCTTGGGTTAAGTGCCAGCCATGCTGCAATAACAAAGAAAATCAGCGAATATCCCAGCATAAAAAGTTTAAGCGGTGCATTCTGAGGCAGATATGGTGCAACTGCCATTTCAAAAGGCACACTTGCTGCCCTTGGAATACCAAGGCCAGGACCTATTGAAAGGTAGATAAGCATTGTAAATATGATGGCAAATTTTCCGTTTACCTTTGCCCCAAGTTTGTCAAGACCATCCGTCTGTGCAACAACAATAACGCCAAGTACAGGCAGAATTACCGCTGTAACAACAAAGCCTGCAACGGCAGGTATGGTTGCAGCACCTGCATTTTGCCCCAGAAACGGAGGAAATATTAGGTTGCCCGCACCAAAAAAGAGCGAGAATAACATAAAGCTGACAAGCAGCATTTTTTTATTTGTAAGTTTCATAAAATTTCCTTTCATAAAAACAATAGGAACAGTTTATCACACTCTTAGAAATATGTAAACAATTTAATTTCACAATGTGTGAATATTGCAAAAAACAAAGCTGTTTACCGGTATAAACAGCTTTGAATCATTATTCTTTGTACGCCTTTTTCCATCTGCCTGTTTTGTAAAATACAAGGCCGATAAAAAACGGGGTAAAACCTGCAAGGGCGTCCCCCAGCCAGAAGCCGTAATGCTGCATGCCAAGTGCAAGGCCAAACAGAACCGACAAACCTATTCTCAGCACAATGCCGTCGAGAATTGCAGTTGCAAAGTTAACTTTGTAGTTGCCGCTGCCGTTTATAAGAGCATTCATTATTGCACGCATTGCACTGCCAAAAAACAGCATAACCGCAATCGGCACATAACGACTGCCGATTGCCAGAACTGTTGCATCATCGGTAAATATTGAGAAAATCTGTGAAGGAAAACCGATAAACATAACTGATATCATTGCCGCAATGGAAAGCCCTATGCCTGCAATGCTGAACATTATGCCTTTTACCCTGTCAAATTTGCCTGCTGCAATGTTCTGGCTGACCATTGTAGAGCCCGCGGTATTCATTGCATTAGATACAAGATTGCTTACACTCGCCACCTTGTTTGCAATGCCTGCAAAGGCGGAAACCGCCACACCATAGGAATTTATCCAGCTGTTTACAAACAGTTTTGAAACCTGAATGGAGGCACTTTTTATCGCCATTGGTGTACCGAGACGCAAAAGGTCTGCGAGCATTGTTCTGTCCCAGCTGACAAAATCTTTAAATGTAATATTGAGGCTGAACCGTTCCCTGTTTTTCACAAGAAAAACCACACAGGAAACAAAACTTATTCCCTGACTTATAACTGTGGCAAGGGCTGCACCGCCTGCACCCATTTTTAAACCGATGACAAACACCAGGTCAAGTATAAGATTGAGCACCGCTGCTATGCTTATAAACACAAATGGGTGTTTTGAATCCCCCATTCCACGCAGAACTGCACTTATAACGTTATATCCATATATAAATACAAGCCCTGCCATACATATAAATGAATAGCTTGCTGCACCGGCATAGCTTTCTGCAGGGGTGTTCATAAGACGGAGAATTGTTTCCTGAAAAACAATTGCAGCACCGCTTATAACAACTGCACAGCTGAACAGAAAACCGGACATTGTACCGACAAAGCGGCCAATTTTTTCGCTTCGTTTTGCACCTACATATTTTGCAATAAGCACCTGACCTGCATTGGCAAACCCCATTGCCACAAAAGTCATAAAATGGGATACATCACCGCCTACCGAAACAGCAGAGATGCCCTCCTTTCCAAGTGCCTGACCCACAATAATCATATCCACCATGTTATATACAATCTGAAGAAGATTGGACATAAAAAGAGGAAGCGAAAACACCACCAGTTGTTTTGTGATGTTGCCTTCGGTAAAATCCCTGATATGGGATGTTTTGCTTATACTGCTCATAGAATCAACCTGTTTCTTTATATAATCATTGTACATATTTTAAAGCACTTTATGCTTTTTTGCAAACACAAGTCATGGCAGAAAACGGCATGCAAAAAACACAAATACCCGCCAAAATACTGTAAAGTGTTTCAGCGGGTATATTTAGTTGTGATTTTTTCTGCTATTGTCCAGTTTCTGCTGTTACGATGCTGATTTTTTCAACACGGTTTTCGTCCATTTTGAGCACCGTTACAGTCAGATTGTTATATACAAAGCTGTCGCCTTCATCAGGGATGCGCTCCAGAGCGTTCATCACCCAGCCGCTTGCTGTCATAACATCAATTTCCTGGTCAATGTCAAACTGGTCAAACACTTCTTCAATATCTGCACTGCCAAGTACATGATATTCGTTTTCAGAAACCTGCACAATTTCCTGCACAATTTCATCGTGTTCATCCCAGATTTCACCAACCAGTTCTTCCATAATATCTTCAAGTGTTACAAGACCTGTTGTGCCTGCATATTCATCAAGAATAAATGCAATGTGTGATTTCTGCTGCTGAAGTTCCTTAAGCAGTTCATCAATTTTTTTGTTTGGTGTAACAAAAATTGCAGGACGGATAATAGAGGAAATATCCTTATCCGTATTATATACATAGTTATGGAAATCCTTGTGGTAGATAACGCCTGTGATATGGTCAATGGAATCCTTGTAAACAGGCAGTCTGGAATAACCTGTTTCGGTAAACACACGGGCAATTTCTTCCTCCGTTGCATCTTCAGGCACAGCTTCAATTTGTATACGCGGTGTGAGAATCTCTTTAACTTCAACTTCAGAAAATTCAATTGCACTGCGGATAAGGGTGCTTTCCTCCTCGTCCAGTCCGCCTTCCTGTTCTGCCTCTTCAACAATGGTGATAAGTTCTTCTTCAGTTATGGAACGGTCGCCGTCTGATTTGATTACCAGTGACAGCATTTTTTTCCACATAGAGAACAAAAAGTTGAATGGTGTAAGCACAAACATGAGCATTCTGAGGAACGGTGCTGAAAACATTGCAAATTTTTCAGGAGATTCCTTTGCGATGCTTTTTGGTGTAATTTCACCAAAGATAAGTACCACAACTGTTGTAACAGCAGTTGAAACACTTGGACCTGCCTCGTTGCCAAGCCAGTTTACAAACAATACAGTTGCAAGGGATGCACTGAGAATGTTAACGACATTGTTGCCGATAAGAATTGTAGAGAGCATATTGTCAAAGTTTTCTGACAGTTTAAGTACAAGCTGTGCTTTTTTGTTGCCTTTTTCCGCCATGTTTTTAACACGGATACGGTTAAGGGATGAAAAAGCAGTTTCTGTCGCAGAAAAATATGCTGACATAATAACACATAAAACAATAATAATTAACGATATACTATCGCCTTCCATAATTTTTCCTTTCAATAATAAAACGGTGTTTGCCTGAATTGGTTAAAACAACACAAAAAGGTATAGCCGGTGCTGCAGCAGCACCGATTATACCCTGTAATTTATAAAACTATTAAATTATTTGCCGCCGCAGTATCGCCGTCGTCCATCTGTTTGTTTTAACCTCATATAAAAATAATTTAACGGTGATAAATATACCACATATTATCAGTATAGTCAAATTTATACCGCAAAATTCATAAATCAGTCACAATTTTTGTATTAATCCATATCTTTAAGCGGATTCCAGCTGCCTTTTATGTAACAAATGATATACAACACAAACAGCAAAAGATTATGTGCAATCATACATGCCCATGCAGAAATAAGGCCGTAACCCAACAGCTGTGTGCAGATGAATGTGCCGATAATTCTGACACCCCACATGCCTACAATGTTGAACTTGAACGGAATGTGTGTTCTGCCAACCCCCATAAGGAAACCTTCCACTATAATGGAAAAGCCATAAAACGGTTCCGACAAGGCAACCATACGAAGCACCTGTGAACCGAGGGATATAACCTCATCGCTTTTTGAAAAGATACCCATAAGTGCAGGAGCTGAAAGGAACAGTGCACCGCCTGTAAGCACCATAAGCCCCACAACAATAGGAATAAACATTGCTGCCGTTTCTTTCATGCGCTTGTTGTCCTTTGCACCGTATGCGTTGCCCGCAAGCGTTGCCGCTGCTGTCTGCATACCGAAACCCGGAATGTAGAACGCAGATTCAACTGTGTTTGCAATGGTGTGTGCTGCTGTGGCAATTTCGCCTACCGAGTTAATCATTGAGGCAAACGCCACATAGCCTAAAGAAGTGCCGAAACGCTGCATCATGTTTGGCACTGCAACTTTGAGACAAGGGCGGAGAATTTCCATATTTGGCTTTATGCTCTGGCCTTTTGGTGAAACCATTGGATGTCGCCACAAAACAACTGTGATATAGATGCCGCCAACTGCAAATGCAACAGCACTTGCTGCTGCCGCGCCAAGCACGCCCCAGCCTGCGCCGAACATTATAAATTCAAAGCCAAACAAGCTGACCGGTCTTGTTTCGTAGATAAGCAAAAAGTTGAGAACAACGTTGATTATGTTGACTGCAACACCAACCTTCATCGGTGTTTTTGTGTCACCTGCTGCACGGAGAACTGTGCCAAATATAATTGTGGCAGTTCTGGGCAGCATTGGCAGATACAGTATAAAGAAATACTGCGATGCCAGTGTGCGTATGCCTTTATCCACCTGCATCCATACCGGAATATATCCGCTTAACCCAAGGGTAAGCACTGTAAAAAGCACACCTACAATAAGGGTTACAAGCACCGCCTGGGAAACAGATTTTTTCGCCTCTGCTTTATCCCCCGCACCGCATGCCTTTGCTATAAATGCGAGAAAGCCTATGCCCAGAGCACCTATTGAGCCCGAAATAAGCCAGTTTACTGTGCTGGTTGCACCTACTGCCGCAGTTGCCTGTGTGCCGAGAGAACCTACCATAGCGGTATCTATGTACTGCACCGCTGTCTGCATTGCCTGTTCCACAACGGTAGGCCACGCAAGGGCAAGTATAACTTTGACCATATCCCAGTTCATATATTTTGAACGCTGTTTCTGTTCCATTCTGTTTATCCTTTATATGTAAAAAGTAATCAGTTTTGCGCAATCAATCTTTTTATATAATATCCTATACCGGCTGTTTTATCAAGAATATTTATCGTACCGACAAAAAAAGAGAAACAAAGTTTCTCCTTTTTTATTTGCAGAATTATATCTGCATCAGTTATTCAAAAATTGTGTCTGTAAGTTCACAACAGTCCAGCACCTGTTTTTCAAGGGTGATTGCCTGCTGTTCCAGCTGTTTAACCTGTGCGGAACAATCTGCCACAAATGTTTCATCTTTAATGGAGCCAAGATTAATTTTTACATTGAGAAGTGCACCAAGAGTTGCACTGCGTGCCAGCATTGCTGCCACAAGACCATCTGTAACGGCATTAGAGTTGCCTTTTTGCACCACAGCCTGTGCTATGGGGAAAATTTTAACGGTGGTTTTGGCAACTTCCAATGGAACAAGGGCAGCTTCCTTTAAGCCTTTCTGCATAGCTTCGCGGCGTACAGCCTTTTGTTCATCAGTTTCCTTTGGCATTTTAAGGGCTGCCATATATCCGTTAAAGGATTCTGTGTCCTTCTGTATAGCATCAATCAGTTCGCCTCTTAAAGCAGCTGCCTGCTGTGCAAGGCAGCGCATTTCGGCATCAACATCGGCATATTTTTCCTTGCCGATGGTAAGGTTTGCAACCATTTCTGCCAGAGCAGCACCAAGAGAAGCCGCAAGTGCTGAAACACTGCCGCCACCCGGGGCAGGTGCATCGGAAGCTGTAAGAGATGTAAATTCTTCAACAGATAGATATTTCATGTCTGCCATATATATTCTCCTTATTCTTCGCTTTCAAGAAGTCGGTTTTCCATAATCTGTTTAGAGTCAAAATCTGCAATCTGCAGGTAATATTCCGCACAGTCAACCAAAGCCTGCATTGGCAACAGACCGATAACTTCACTTTCAATTACAGGTACACCATAACGTTTTGCCTCCATTTTAACAGCTTCAAACGCACGGTAAACAGAAGTTTTTGTGTAATCGGTAAGGTTCATTGAAACCTGTGCCATGTTTTTGTCTTCCAGCATAATGCCGATCGCCTTGATGTAGCGGTAACCGCCGTTGATGTGACGGATGCTGCGTGCAATTTTGTTGGCGATTTCAAGGTTGTCAGTACCAAGGTTTACATTGAATGCAACCAGCGGAATTCTTGCGCCGATTGCAGTTACACCTGCTGTAGGGTGAATTGTGGACGGACCAAAGTCAGGTGTCCAGTTTTCTGTATCCAGCATTTTTTCCGCCATACCTTCAAACTGACCTTTGCGTATGGATGCAAGGTTCTGGCGGTGAGGTGCTGTTGCACTTGATTCGTAAAGGAAGCAAGGTACGCCGAGTTTTTCACCTACAATCTGCGCAACCTCTTTTGCAAGCGCATCAGCTTCTTCCAGTGTTGTGTTGAGACAAGGGATAAACGGGCATACATCAACTGCGCCCATACGAGGGTGTTGACCTTCGTGTTTTGTCATATCAATAACTTCAACTGCAACTTCAAAGGAAGCAACAACAGCATCCCGCAATGGTTCTGCTTCACCTGTAACTGTAACAACAAGGCGGTTGTGGCTTGGGTCGGTCTGGTAATCCAGCAGTTTAACACCCTTTTTGCCACGGAAACAATCAAGAATTTTTTCTATTTTTGCCACATCTCTGCCTTCAGAGTAGTTTGGCACACATTCGATAAGCTTGTTAGCCATAAGTTTTCTCCTTTATATAGACTGATGCCGCAAACTGTATTCACGCGGCAACAGTCAGTAATTTTAATATTCCAGTTCTGCGCCGATTGCTGCTTCAACCGCTTTTACAAGGCTGCCGTCGGCAATAATCTGTTCGCAGTAGTTGATGTCGTCATAAAGTTCACGGTCCGTATCAAGATAAGGGCAGCCCTTGCGCACAAGGTCGTAAGCTGCCTGTGTGCCCGCACCCATACCGTGATTGCCGCGCATATCAATGCCCTGACAAGCGACCATAAGTTCCATTGCAAGCACACGGCGTACATTTGCGCCGATTTCGCCGGCCTGACGGGCTGCAATTGTGCCCATACTTACATGGTCTTCCTGTCCTGCGGAGGACGGAATGCTGTCAACACTTGCCGGATGTGCAAGCACTTTGTTTTCCGACACAAGTGCTGCTGCAGAGTACTGAACAATCATAAACCCGCTGTTTACACCGCCGTTTGCAGTGAGGAATGCAGGCAGACCGCTGTATGCAGGGTTAACAAGACGTTCAATGCGGCGTTCGGAAACATTTGCAAGTTCTGCCTCGGCAATTTTCAAAAAGTCAAAACTGAGTGCCATTGGCTGGCCGTGGAAGTTGCCGCCACTGATGCCTGCACGGTCTTCTTTGAAGATAATAGGGTTGTCGGTAACCGCATTGATTTCAATATCAACACGGCCTTTTACATAGTTTACCGCATCTTTGCTTGCACCGTGAATCTGTGGCGCACAGCGTAGAGAGTAAGCGTCCTGAACACGGATCTGTCCCTGACGGGTTGTATTGCGGCTGCCTTTGAGTAAATTTAAAAGATTGCGTGCTGTTGCCAGCTGACCTGCGTGGGGTCGCACCTCGTGCACCCTTGGGTCCAGAGCATCCACAACACCGTTCTGCGCCTCAAAGGAAAGTGCCGCTGCAATGTCGGCAGTTTTGAGCAGTGTGATTGCATCGTAAAGTGCCATTGTGCCTGCACTTGTCATTGCCTGTGTGCCATTGTTGAGGGCAAGACCCTCCTTGGCGGAAAGTTCAATAACAGGGATATCTGCAAGCTTCATCGCTTCTGCCCCGGGCAGAAGATCTCCTTCAAACCAGGCCATACCAAGACCAAGCATCGGCAGCACCATATGTGAAAGCGGTGCAAGGTCGCCCGATGCACCGAGAGAGCCTTTTTGAGGAATATAAGGTGTAACGCCTTTGTTGAGCATTTCTATCATAGTTTCGATAGTTTCAAGACGGATGCCTGAAAAGCCTTTGGAAAGGTTGTTGATACGCAAAAGCATAATACCCCTTGCCACATCACAGTCAAAAGGTTCGCCTGCACCCACTGCGTGAGTGATGATAAGGTTTTTCTGCAGCAGTTTGCATTCTTCCTTGGAGATAACAACATCACTGAATTTACCAAAACCTGTGGTGATGCCGTAAACTACCTTTTCCTCCTCTACCAGTTCATCAACAATCTGTCGGGAGGATAAAATGTTCTGTCGGCTTTCCTCAGCCAAAACCACCTTTGCACCATATCGGCACACTGCAATTATTTCTTCAACAGTAAGTGTTGAACCTGTAATAACAACTTTTTCCATTTAAATTAAGAATCCTTTCTCAAATATACTTTAGGGTTCCGTGATTGTTTTACACTATTAATCAGTATACAAAATTGACAAAATGGTGTCAATATTCATTATTTTCTTGTTTCATTTTTCACAATTATATGGTACTATACAAATAGCATTTTATTATAATTGATTTACATATACATAGAAAGGATTTACGATTTATGAACAATACAGATATCGCAAATGCTATGACAATAAAGCTGGATGATGTGTTGCCCGAATACCCTGTTTTCAAAGAGGGTATTCGTCGTGCACCAATGCGCCAGCTGACCTTGTCCGACCACGAAATAAAGGTGGCAGTTAAAAACGCTCTGCGCTATGTGCCGGAAAATCTGCACGAAGCACTTGCACCTGAATTTATGGAAGAACTTTTGACAAGAGGCCGTATTTATGGCTACCGCTTTATGCCAAAAGAACGCATTTACGGCAAACCGATTGACCAGTACAAAGGCAAATGCGTGCAGGGCAAGGCTTTTCAGGTTATGATTGACAACAACCTTAACCACGATGTTGCCCTTTATCCTTACGAGCTGGTAACTTATGGCGAAACAGGCCAGGTTTGCCAGAACTGGATGCAGTATCAGCTTCTGAAAAAATATCTGGAGGAGCTTACCGAAGAACAGACACTTGTTGTTATGAGCGGTCACCCTCTCGGTTTATTCCATTCACACAAACAGGCACCGAGAGTTATCATTACCAACGGTCTTATGGTTGGTGAAGGCGATAACCCTGAAGCCTGGGCAAAAGCAACTGCAATGGGTGCTTCTTCCTACGGTCAGATGACTGCAGGCGGCTGGATGTACATTGGTCCACAGGGCATTGTGCACGGCACATTCAACACAATCCTTAACGCAGGCAGAAAATTCCTTGGTGTACCTGCTGACGGCAACCTTGCAGGACATTTATTTGTGACAAGCGGCCTTGGCGGCATGAGCGGTGCACAACCAAAAGCTGTTGAAATTGCAGGCGGTGTTGGCATTATTGCGGAAGTTGACTACTCCCGCATTGAAACACGCCACAGCCAGGGCTGGGTAAGCCTTGTTACCGACAGCGCGGAAGAAGCTTTCAGCCTTGCACACAAATATATGGCAGAAAAGAAAGCAATGTCCATTGCATACCACGGCAACATTGTTGACCTTCTGGAATATGCCGTTGACAACAATATAAAAATTGACCTTTTGTCCGACCAGACAAGCTGTCATGTTCCATATGACGGCGGCTACTGCCCGCAGGGTCTCAGCTTTGCACAGAGAACCGAAATGCTGGACAAGGACAAAGCCGGCTTCAAGGTGCTGGTTGACAAAACACTGACCAAGCATTTCCATTTGGTAAAAACACTTGTAAGCCGCGGTGCATACTTCTTTGACTACGGCAACGCATTTATGAAGGCTGTGTTTGATGCAGGCAACAAGGAAATTGCCAAAAACGGCACCGATACAAGCGAAGGCTTTATATTCCCCAGCTATGTTGAAGATATCCTTGGTCCTGAACTGTTTGACTACGGTTATGGTCCGTTCCGCTGGTGCTGTCTTTCCGGCAACCACGAAGACCTTGTAAAAACCGACCATGCTGCAATGGAAATCATTGACCCTGACAGACGCTTCCAGGACAGAGACAACTGGGTTTGGATACGCGATGCTGAAAAGAACAAGCTTGTTGTAGGCACCGAATGCCGTATTCTGTATCAGGATGCACTTGGACGCCGTGACATTGCACTCAAGTTCAACGATATGGTCCGCAAAGGCGAAATCGGTCCTGTTATGCTTGGCCGTGACCATCATGACACAGGCGGCACAGACAGCCCATACCGCGAAACAAGCAATATCTATGACGGTTCCAGCTTTACCGCTGATATGGCAACACACTGCTTTGCAGGCAACTGTGCAAGAGGTATGAGCCTTGTGGCACTCCACAACGGCGGCGGCACAGGTATTGGCAAAGCAATTAACGGCGGTTTTGGCCTTGTGCTTGACGGCAGCGATATGGCTGACAGAATTATCATGGAATCAATTCCTTGGGATACAATGGTTGGCGTTTCCCGCCGCAGCTGGGCACGCAATGAACATTCCATCGAAACTGTTGCCGAATACAACAAAAAATTTGCAGGCAGTGATGCAATTACAATGCCATACCTTGCAGATGACGATTTGATAGAAAGAACTTTCAAGGCTGCTAAAGGCAAATAACAGGAGGCAGTATTATGACAAAAAGATATATCCGCAACGCTGCAGAGCTTGTAACCTGCCGCGGTGCTGCACCTAAAAAAGGTGCAGAAATGGCTGATATCGGGCTTATAAAAAACGGCGGCGTGCTTATCCACGATGATGAAATTTTTGCAGTGGGCACAACCGAAGAACTTGATAAACTCATTGATGACAGCTACGAAATTGTTGATGCAACAGGCAAAACTGTTATGCCGGGCTTTGTTGACAGCCACACACATTTTATCTTTGGCGGTTACCGTGCCGAAGAATTTGGCTGGAGACTTAAAGGCGACACATATATGTCCATTATGCAGCGTGGCGGTGGCATAAATGCCACTGTTGTGCCTACGAAGGAAGCAACTTTGGAAGAACTTGTAGAAGTTGGCAGAGAAAGACTTAACCGTATGCTGGAATTTGGTGTAACAACAGTTGAAGGCAAAAGCGGCTATGGTATGGACTGCGACACCGAAATAAAACAGCTGCGTGCCATGAAGGAACTGGACCGTACACATCCTGTTGATGTTGTGACAACCTTCCTTGGCCCGCACAGCGTTCTGCCACAGTGGAAAGGCAAAGAAAGAGAATTTATCGACTACCTTCTCACCGAAGTTATGCCAAAGGTAAAGGAAGAAAACCTTGCTGAATTTGCAGACATATTCTGCGAAAAAAATGTTTTTGAAATAGAAGACAGCGAATATTATCTGACAAAAGCAAAGGAAATGGGCTTTAAGCTTAAAGTGCACGCTGACGAAATTGTTTCCCTTGGCGGTGCTGAACTTGCCAGCCGCACAGGTGCGGTTTCTGCCGACCATCTGCTGAAAGCAAGTGACGAAGGCATAAAACAGATGGCACAAAGCGGCGTTATCAGCACTTTGCTGCCTGCCACAGCGTTCTGCCTTAAAGAGCCATTTGCCCCTGCAAGAAAGATGATTGAAGCAGGCTGTGCAGTGGCACTTGCAAGCGACCTTAACCCGGGCAGCTGTTTTACAAACAATATTCCTCTGCTTGTTGCCCTTGGATGTATCCACATGGGTATGAGCATTGAAGAAGTTATCACAGCGCTCACCATCAACGGTGCTGCAGCTGTTGGCCGTGCCGACACAATTGGCAGCATCGAAAAAGGCAAAAAAGCTGACATCATTATGCTTAAATACCCATCCATACACTTTATGCCTTACCACACAGCAATCAACCTTGTTGAAACTGTTATCAAAAACGGCAGAACTGTGTATCATAAAGAATGGTAACTGACTGGACACCAAGTACAAAAGCAGTTTATCTTGATTTATTCAGGATAAACTGCTTTAATATTTACATATATTAACTACAAAGGAGGCGGCAATATGGGAAGAATTGTTGCAATTGCAGGCGGAGATTTGAAAAGCACAAGACCACTTAATCAGTACGCTGTCCGTCTGAGCGGAAAATACAATCCAAATGTTTTGTTTGTGGGGACTGCCAGTGATGATGCCCCGCCATACATAAACAACTTTACTGCCGCTTTCAGCGAGCTTGGCTGTAATGTAAAATGCCTTAACCTTGTAAGTGAAGAATATGACAAAGAAAAAACCGATGCTCTTGCAAGCTGGGCTGATATCATTTATGTGGGCGGCGGTGATACCGTTGCCATGATGAAGGTGTGGAAACAATACGGTTTTGATAAAAAGCTGATGGAAGTGTATAAAAACGATACCGCTGTGCTGACAGGCATAAGCGCAGGTGCAATCTGCTGGTTCAAGTGCGGTCACAGCGACAGCGAAAGTTTTTACAAAGACGACTGGCAGTATGTGTGGGCTGACGATATGCTGGGTATTTTCCCTGCTGCGTTCTGCCCCCATTACAACGAAGACGGCCGTGACAGCTTTGACAGTATGCTGAAGGACAAAAATATGGTTGGTCTCGCAATGGAAAACGACACCGCTTTTGTACTGAACGGGTACGAACAGTACCACATCCGCTGCAATGACAACGCAAAGGCATATATGCTGCGCTATAACGGCGATGAACTTGCCAAACGCGAAGTTATTTTTAAAGATGTTGGTCTGTGAAACACTTGTGATATTTAATGGAGTAAAATTGTATTTATTAAATATAGGTGTTAAAATGTATACATAAGTTATATATGCAAACGGAGGTATCCCACTATGAGCAAAAAACTTGTTACATATTTTTCTGCAAGCGGCGTGACAAAATCAGTTGCCGAAAAGCTGGCACAGGCAGTTGGTGCCGACATTTTTGAAATTGCACCAAAAGTGCTTTACACCGAAGCTGACCTTGACTGGAGAGACAAAACAAGCCGCAGTACCGTTGAAATGAACGACCTTTCATACCGCCCTGAAATGGCAGAAGGCGATGTTGATATTGCAGCCTGTGACACAGTTTATATAGGCTTCCCGATCTGGTGGTACATTGCACCTACAATCATCAACACATTCCTCGAAAAATATGACTGGAACGGCAAAAAAATTGTGCTGTTTGCAACAAGCGGCGGCAGCGGCTGGGGCAAAACAGTTGAAAAACTGGAAGACAGCTGCAAAGGTGCAACAATTGTAGAAGGCAAAATTGTTGGTCCTACAGGTGTTACAGTTGAGGAACTTTTGGACTGGGCAAAAAGCCTTTGATTGTAAAAACTTTTGATTGACAAGCATAATGACACGGGGATTATCCCTGTACAAATACAAAAAACTGCTCTGTGCAGGTATCGTTTAAACTGCGGTACCTGCATTTTTTGTCTGCATTGACCTTATGAGGTATTTTTTATATAATTTAGTCAGTAATATTGAGGTGTTTATATGAGCACAAAAAAATTTATAAAAGAAAAACATATTGCAGCAAAATTTTTCACCGACAAAATCGTTGAAATCTGCCCTGTAGGGCACGGTAACATAAACTACACCCATATTGTGACACTTGAAAAGTCCGATGGTGACAGTTTCCGTGTTATACTGCAGAAAATAAACCACCATATCTTTCCCGATGTTGATGGCATGATGAGCAACATTTACAACATCACCGAATATCTGCGCAGCAATCTTTCAGCTGAACACGACCCTGCACGCTCAGTTATGACGGTAGTAAAAGCCCTTGACGGCAAGCTGTATACAAAATACGGAGACGAATTCTACCGCTGTTATGCAATGGTGGAAAATTCAATATCCTATCAGAAAGTTGAATGTGCCGAAGATTTTTACTACTGCGGTGTAGCTTTTGCAGATTTTCAGCGGGTACTTACAGATTATCCTGTAAAAACACTTAACGAAGCTGTAAAGGACTATCACAACACAGAAGCAAGATACGATGCTTTTGTAAAAGCAGTTGAAAACAACAAGGCCGGCAGAAAATCGGTAGTGGAAGAAGAAATAGAATTTTATCTCAGCCGAAAAAACCTTGCTTCGCTGATTATGGATAAAATAAACAGCAGAACCATTCCTCTGCGTCTTGTACATAATGATGCAAAACCAAACAATCTGCTGTTTGATGCTGTTACCAACAAGCCTATATGTGTGATTGACTTTGACACCGTAAGTCCGGGGGCTGCCTGTTTTGATTTCGGGGATGCTATCCGTTTTGCAGGCACAAGACAGTCCGACACTGACAGCAGTCTGTCTGTTGACCTGTCGCTTTTCGAAGCGTACACCAAGGGATATCTTAGTATTGCAAAAAACTTTCTGACAAAAGAAGAAATTGACACCCTTGCTGTCAGTGCACTTGTAATTACATACGAATGCGGAATGAGATTTCTGGCTGATTATCTTGACGGAGATGTGCATTTCCGCACGGGATACCCCCACCACAACCTTGAACGCACACGCAACCATATGAAGCTTGTAAAAGACATTGAGCAGAAACTGCCGCTGCTTGAGCAGATTGTGCTCAAATATGCACAGTAAACCGTATTTATAAAGGAAAGGAAACAAACCTATGGCTAAACTGAAAATTGCATTTGCAGGCCTTGGCAGCCGCGGAAACGCATATGCCGAAGCCCTTGAGCACTTTAAAGACAGAATTGAATTTACTGCAGCTGCAGACATTATTCCCGAAAAGCTTGCAATGTTCAGTGAAAAATATAACATTGCACCTGAAATGCAGTTTGACAGTGCCGAAGAAATGCTGCAGGCGGACAGAGTAGCTGACATTATGATTATTGCTACAATGGACCGTCAGCACTACGGGCACGCAATGCCTGCATTGGAAAAAGGTTACCATCTGCTGCTTGAAAAACCAATCTCTCCTGAACTTAACGAGTGCATTGAAATTGCAGACCTTGCAAACAAAAAAGGGCTCAATGTTGTGGTGTGCCATGTATTGAGATATACACCTTTCTTCCGAAAAATGAAGGAAATCATCGACAGCGGTGCAATCGGTGAAATCATGGCCATTGACGCTATCGAAAACGTACTTTACTGGCATCAGGCACACAGCTTTGTACGCGGCAACTGGCGCAACACTGCCGAAACCAGCCCGATGATACTGCAGAAAAGCTGTCACGATATGGACATTTATCTGTGGCTTGCAGGACAGCACAGCAAGGCGGTAAGCAGTTTTGGCAGTTTAAAATACTACAAACCTGAACTTGCCCCTGAAGGTGCAACACTGCGCTGTGACGAAAACTGCCCGCATTTTAAAACCTGTCCGTACAACGTGTACGATGCATATGTTTCAAAGGCAGAAAAGGGCAACTTTGACTGGCCTGTTGATGTGGTTGCACCTGACAGAACAATGGAAAGCCTTGTAAAAAACCTTAAAGAAGGTCCGTATGGCAGATGTGTATACCACTGTGACAACGATGTGGTTGACCATCAGGTTGTAAACATCCTTTTGGAAAACGGCGGCACCATTGCCTTTACAATGTGTGCTTTCACAAGTCACGGCAGCCGCAGGGCACATATTATGGGCACAAAAGGTGATATGATCTGTGATATGAGCAAAAAAGAAATTGTCCTTACCCGTTTTGGCAGCGAAGCGGAAATTTTTGACACCAGCAAAAATTCAACCGATGTCTTTGGACACGGCGGCGGCGATTACGGCATAATCAAAGACCTGATTGATATTTTTGACCCTGATGTACCCGACAGTCCGTCACTTACAAGCATCGATGTTTCCATTGAAAGCCACATTGTAGCACTTGCAGCAGAAAAAAGCCGTGTCAACGGCGGTATGCTTGTTGATATTGCCGATTTCAGAAAAATCTGATTTAAACAACCAAAAAGAGAGTACACGTATTCAATATCATTAAGTTAAGAAAACAAAAAAACATCTGCTTAATTTAACAAAGTAAAATGTCATTCTGATCGCAGCGAAGAATCGTACCGCCTCCCTTGTGTAAAGGGAGGTGCCGCCGCAGGCGGCGTAGGGATTACACCCTGACTGAGAGATTCTTCGGCATAAAAGCTTCAGAATGACATATTTTTTGTTAACTCAATGACATTGGTACACAGAGTACTCTCTTTTATTTTATCCAAGATCCGGAATATCTTTAAATTCAATTACAGGCTGTTCAAAACCGTCACTTTCAAACACTATTATTTCATTTTCACCTTTTTTGAGAAGCGGTGCAGGAATATACAGTGTTTTCTGCGGACCTGCAGGGTTAAAGTATCTGCCTATATTGAAACCGTTAACTTTTACAAACCCCTTTGTAAAGCCCTCAAGTTCAACAAATGTATCACAAGGTGTATCATCAATATTCAATACACCTTTCAGGAAAACAGGTTTGTGCTGTATACGCTGATTTTCCAACTCAGACCATTCAAGTCCCGACAGATTTTCCATTGTCAGCGGATAGTTTTCCCACCCGAAATGGAACTGTGCACCAAGACGCACTCCACCGAGTATACCTTTGCGGTCAGACAGTTTTTCGCCATAATTTATACGTCCCATATTTTCCACAAGAATATCCAGTTTTGCAGTTTCGTCTTTTTCGAGGTAAATCACAATTTCATCCTTGTGATGAGTGCGTTCCTCATAACCTGCAAACCAGTCATCCACAAACACCTGTGCTCTGTCGTGCACATTGCCTATATTGAGTTTTAAATTGTTTATCGGGCCTTTTAAAATGGTGCTGTAAAGAATATAGCCAAAGTCCTGACCAATCTGTTCCATTGTTTTAGGCTGTGGCGAAACTACAGGCTGTGAAATGTTGTTTTTCTGTTCCAGCAGATAAGCACAATGTGTAAGTTCTATTTTTCCATAGGCCTTTTTAGGCAGGTTTTCCACCTCATAATCAGATTTTGCAGCATCAGGCAACTGCGCAAACATTTCCTTTAATCTGTAAAAAGTAGGGGTAAGGTCCCCTGCTTCGCTTAAAGGTGCACAGTAGTCATAGCTTGTTATAGTAGGCTGATAATCCCCTGTTATATAGTTGGCTCCGTTCATAAAGCCAAAGTTTGTACCGCCGTGGAACATATAAAAGTTAAAAGATGCCCCGCTGTCGATGAGCGCTTTTGTATCTTTTGCAATATCAGCAGTGGTGCGGGTGTGATGGTCGTCATACCAGTGGTCAAACCAGCCACTCCAGAATTCACCGCACATCAGCGGTTCTCCCTGACGGAACCGGCGCAGTGACTCAAAGTTTTCCTTTGGATGGCTGCCAAAGTTTGCAACAGCAAGCAGATGTGGAAGTGTGCCGCCTGCCAGCATCCATTCGGTAGTGCCATCAGATGTAAACAGCAGACAGTCGATGCCGTTTTCGCGGTAGATGTTTTCCACCTGTTTTAAATATTCCTTGTCATTTCCGTAGCTGCCGTATTCATTTTCCACCTGCATCATAATCACGTTACCGCCATTGGTTGCAAGATGCGGTTTTATGCGGGATAAAAGCTGTCTGTAATAAGGTTTCACCTTTTCCAGATACAGCGGGTCGTTGCAGCGCAATGACATTTCAGGATATGACAGCAGCCAGCTTGGCAGGCCGCCCAGTTCCCATTCTGCACAGATGTACGGGCCGGGACGCACAATTACGTTAAGCCCCAGCTTTGCAGCTGTTTCAATATATTTTTCAATATCAAGGATGCCGCTGAAATCAAACACACCTTCTTTTCGTTCGTGCAGATTCCAGCAGGTGTAGGTTTCCACCGTGTTGAAACCGCAGGCCTTAAGCTTTTTAAGACGGTCCTCCCAGTACTGTGGCACAATACGGAAATAATGCATTGCACCTGAAATAATGCGGTAAGGTTTGCCGTCCATCAGAAATTTATCGTCCTTAATTGTCACAATACCCATAGCTGTTCCCCCTTTTTTTATTAATTTAATTATACCTTTTAAAAACAACTATATCAACACCAACCGATAATATCATCACCTTGACATAAATATCTATTGTAATCAACCAGTCAAATGTGATATTATCGGAACATAGAATAAAATAAATGCCTTGGAGGTAGAAAAATGAAAGATACTTATCAGTACGACCTTGTGAGCCGACTTAACTTTATCCGATACGGCGGTACAGCAGAAGAACTGCGTGCAGCAAACATAATCAAGGAAGATATTGAAAGCTTTGGCGGCAAGGCTGAAATTATGAACTTTAAAATTCCTGCATATACAGCAAAAAAATGCAGTCTTAAAGTTGTTGCTCCGTTTGAAATGGAAATTGAAACAATTGAATACGGTCTTTCCGGCAGTCTGCCTGAAGGCGGTGTTGATCTTAAACTCCGCTATCTTGAAAAAGGCACAGCAGACAATTTCTACGGCATTGACGATTTGTCCGACAGTATTGTTCTGCTTAACGAACTCAGCTTTGGTGCATATAAACTGATGTGCGAAAAAAAAGCTGCTGCATTTATGGTAGTTGACGGCAAGTGGTTCCACAACAGCGAAAACAGCGACTTTTTCCAGCGCAATATCGGCGAAAAAATGCTGGAAAACGGCAAAGTTCCGGGCTTTTTTATCTGGGCTAAAGACGCTACAAAGCTTGTGCTTGACCACGCCGAAGTTATCCATGCTGAAATGATTCAGGAAGAATACGAAACTGACAGCCGTGACGTTGTTGCAGTTATTGAAGGCACAGAAAAAACCGATGAAGCACTTGTTATCACAGCACACTATGACAGTATTCAGTTTGGCACAGGCTGCTGGGACAACGCAACAGGCAGTGCAAACATTATGTACATATACCGTCATTTCCTTAAAAACCCACCAAAACGCACATTGTACTTTGTATGGTGCGGCAGTGAAGAACAGGGCCTTTACGGCAGTAAAGCATTTGTTGCGCAGCACCCTGAACTGGTGGAAAAGAACATCAAGTTCTGCTTCAACTTTGATATGTGCGGCACAATCCTTGGCAACAATATGATTTTTGCCACAGGCAATGATGACCTTAAAAACTTCGCAGAAGCTTTCTGCCGCGAATACGGTATGGTAGCTGACATTATCCACGATGTTCACTCCAGCGACTCTATTCCTTTTGCAGACAAAAACATCCCTGGGCTTGGTCTTTCCCGCGGCACAAGATCTGCAGATATCCACACCCGCAACGACTCCATTTTCCCTATTTCTGCCGAACAGCTTAATAAGGACGGCGACTTTGCAATTGCCTTTATCACACGTGTTGCAAACAGCGCAAGAATGCCGGTACCTACAGGTATGGGTGACAGTATGAGAGAAAAAATTGACAAATACTGCCAGCGCGACAGAAAATCCCTTAAAGACGAAGCTGAAGAAAAAGCAAAAGCTGAAGCTGAAAAGGAAAAGAAATAAATACAAACTGAAAGAGGGTATCAGCCGATACCCTCTTTGTTTTGTTTATGTAAGTATTTTTGTAAGCAGAGTTGCCACATCGCCTATATCAACACCTTCATTTTCAGAAGCTGATTTCTTTTTGGTTGCAGCTTTCTTTTTGGTTGTTGTTTTTTTAGCTGCAGTTGACTTTTTGGCGGTAGATTTTTTTGCCGTGGTCTTCTTTGCAGTTGTGGATTTTTTTGCTGTGGTTTTCTTTTTAGTTGTGGTTTTTGTTTCAGTTTCTTCTTCCTCAACCTGTGTGGAAAGCATGCCTGCCAGCAGACTACCCACATCCACATTGTCAAGCACTGCAGTTACAAGGTCACCTACCAGCTCATTTGTGGTGTTTTTGTTGCTTTTTTTGCTGCCTTTTTTACTTTTTTTACTTTCCTGTCCAAGCAGGCTCATAAGCAAAGGTGCTGCTGCAACCAGAATCTTTGTTGTGTCATCATCCTTTGTTCCGCTTTCTTCTGACACTTTTTGGGTGGCGGTGTCTGTATCTGCCCCCAAAAGGTGCCCCAGTATCTTTGCTCCGTCAGCCATATCCACATTGTCAAAAAAACCGTTCAGATCATTTGTGTCATCCTGTGAATGCTGCATAAGAGCTTTTGTAAAACTTTCTGCAGTTACTTTGTCTTTCGCCTGATTGTCTGCACCCTGAAGCAAAAGAGGCAATGCTGTTGAAAGCACTTTTTTTACATCTTTCTGGGAAGTACCTGTTTTTTTGCTCAGACTTTTTACGCTGTCAGAGCTCAGCAATGTTGTCATTACAGCAGAAATATCCATAAAGTTTCTCCTAATCAGTATTATTAATATAATTATCTATATATTCCTGTCCAAAGTCAAGAAATAAGGCATATTATTGCTTTAAAAACCTTGCTTAAGTATAAAAATACAGTATAATAAAAGTAACTTAAATAATCCGGGAGGAGAAAAACTATGGCAGAAAAGAAAAAGAAAAAAATAATTTCCGCCGATACAGGTCTGGAAGTTGAAGCAGGCTCCAGAAAACAGACAAAAATGAAGGAAGCTGCCCCTGTGGGAAATGCAGGAGGTCTGCGTGCAGGTGCTGTTGCTCTGTGGGTTGTGGCACTTGCTTTGGAAATTGTTGCCGTTATGATTTACAGCGGTAAAATCAACTGGACATTTGTAGCTACAATATGGCAGATTATTGCTGTTCTGATGCTCGACCTTGCCTTTGTTATCACCGGCGCTCAGTTGTGGAAAAAAGCAAACCACATTAAGCCTGCAAGCGAAAAAAATAAATTTATATTCTGGCTTTGGAACAATATGGGCCTTGTTGCCTGCGCAGTGTGCTTTATCCCATTTATCATTATTGCACTTCTTAATAAAGAAGCTGACAAAAAAACTAAAGCCATTGCCGTTGTAGTTGCTGTTATTGCACTGCTTATCAGCGGCGTTGCAAGCTATGACTGGAACCCTGTAAGCGAAGAAATGCAGCAGGCGGCCATCAACGCAATTGCTGATGATGTTTACTGGAGCCCATTCGGCAAAGTTTATCATACACATGATGACTGTCATTCCCTTAACCAGAGCGATCAGCTTACATACGGTACAGTTGAACAGGCAATCGCTGAAAACCGCACACGCCTCTGTTCCTTCTGTGCAAAACGCGATGACATTACAGGTGTTGCCACAGATGAAGTGGATGTAAGTGATTATGTGGTGGAAGAAGAAACTGCTGAAAAAACAGAAGAAACCGAAGAAGCCGCATAAATTCAATATCGTGCAAAAAGAGTGCTCTTTGCAGGGCACTCTTTTATTATGTTTTCACAAATGCAGCATAATATATTGTGCAAAATTATTTTAGATGCTTTCAAATTAGTGATGACTAATTGAAAAAAAGTGATATAATGAGGCTATAAATTACAGGAGGTGGATATAATGTCGGCTAAAAATGCCAGAACTGTCGATATGACAGGCGATAATCTGCTTAAAAACATATGGATGTTTTCTGTTCCGCTTATACTTACCAACTTTCTTCAGATGATGTTCAACGCGGCTGATACTGTGGTTGTAGGCCGTTTTGCGGGGCAGCAGGCCCTGGCGGCTGTGGGCGCAACAGGTTCACTGTGCTTTCTGCTTATCTCCCTTTTCAATGGTTTAAGCGTAGGCAGCAATGTTATTATCGCCCGTTATATAGGTGCAAACAGGTCTGAAAGCATCTCCAAGGCAGTTCATACCTCTGTTGCAATGTCCATTGCAAGCGGGCTTTTTCTGTCAGTCCTCGGCTTTTTTATTTCAAAACCTATGCTGCGTCTGATGAGCACCCCTGCTGATATCATCGATATGAGCACCCTTTATATGCGACTGTATTTTGTGGGTACTTTTTTTGGTATTGTATACAACTTTGCATCATCGGTGCTGCGTGCCAAAGGCGACACAAAACGGCCTCTGTACTTTTTGTGCATCAGCGGCATCACCAATGTAGTACTTAATCTTGTATTTGTTGCATTTTTTAAAATGGGCGTGGCTGGTGTAGCAATTGCAACCGTTATATCTCAGGCTGTTTCTGCCGTACTGGTTATCATAACTCTTTTAAAGGAAACCGACGCCACACGTCTTGAACCGTCAAAACTTTCAATGGATTTTGACATGGCCGCCAATATTATAAAAATTGGTGTCCCTGCAGGTATTCAGGGCATGGTTTTCTCCCTTAGCAATGTTGTTATACAGTCCAGCATCAACTCCTTTGACTCCTCTACCATTGTTGCCGCAAACAGTGCTGCCGCAAACCTTGAGGGTTTTGTTTACATAGGTATTATGGCATTTACACAGGCGTGCATTACTTTTACAAGCCAGAATATCGGTGCAGGAAAATATGACCGTGTAAAACAAATTATGAAATCCACAATGACAATGGCAGTTGTCAGTGCAGTTGTTCTGGGTTTCGCAGTATGGATTTTCGGTGACTTTTTCCTTGGTTTCTATACCTCTGAGGCCGCTGTTGTGCATACAGGCAAAATACGTCTGCTGTGGGTTGCTTTTCCAATGTTTTTAAATGGTATTCTGGATATACTGGTTGCATCTATGCGTGGTATGGGCATCAGCACGTTGCCTACAATTACTATGATAGTCGGTATATGCGGTGTTCGTCTTGGCTGGATATGGCTTGTTTTTCCTGCTTTGGGCACACTGCAGGCAGTTTATATGTGTTTCCCTGTAAGCTGGGCGATAACAAGCATTATTCAGATGATATTCTGGTTTAAAGGTCACAAAAATCTTTTGGCACATGCATTCTGAACATAGCGCAGCTATATTTAACCACAAATAATAACGGTACCCCTTTATTTCACGGGGTACCGTTTTTTTATTTAATATTTAAGTTTTACAATGGAATATCAGTTTAAATGCAAAAGGTGATAACTATTAAAAAAGGCTGATTCAGCTGTTTTGTAACCGGTAAAAACAAAAATCCCGGAAACCCCTGTGTTTTCAAGGGTTTCCGGGTTCTTTTATATCTCAAAAAGATGCGGGATTTATTCCCATTCAATTGTGCCGATCGGCTTAGGTGTAAGGTCCATAAGCACTCGGTTTATACCTTCAACTTCATGTGTGATACGGTCTGTGATATGGTGCAGCAAAGCATAAGGAATTTCTTCAATTGTTGCTGTCATAGCATCTGTTGTGTTAATAGCTCTGATAATTGCAGGCCAGCCTTCATAACGTGCGCCATCTTTAACACCTACACTCTTGATGTCAGGAACTGCAATAAAGTACTGCCATACCTTGCCTTCAAGACCGTTTTTGGCAAATTCTTCACGGAGAATTGCATCAGCTTCCCGCAATGCATGGAGTCGGTCGCGTGTGATTGCTCCAAGACAGCGTACTCCAAGACCAGGTCCCGGGAATGGCTGACGGTATACCATGCCGTGTGGAAGTCCAAGTGCTTCACCCACAACTCGTACTTCATCTTTGTAAAGAAGTTTTACAGGTTCTACCAGTTCCATTGCCATTTCTTCAGGCAGACCACCTACATTATGATGGGATTTTACCGGTTTGCCGCTTTCTGCTGCTTTGATGGATTCCAGAATATCCGGATAGATTGTACCCTGTGCAAGGAAAGAGATACCGTCCAGTTTTGCTGCTTCTTCATCAAATACTTTGATAAATTCTGCACCGATAATCTTGCGTTTCTGTTCCGGGTCGGATACTCCTGCCAGCAAATCAAGGAAACGGTCAGTAGCATCTACATAAACAAGGTTTGCATCCAGCGCATTGCCAAATACTTCAATTACCTGTTCGCTTTCGCCTTTGCGCATAAGGCCGTGGTTAACATGAACACAAACAAGCTGTTTGCCGATTGCTTTTATAAGCAATGCTGCTACAACAGAAGAGTCTACACCGCCGCTGAGTGCGAGAAGTACTTTTTTGTCGCCTACCTGTGCTCTTACTTCCTTTACCTGCTCTTCTATAAATGCATTTGCAAGTTCAGGAGTAGTGATTCTTGCCATTGATTCAGGACGTACACTGTTTTCCATA
>SVMW01000042.1 GCA_015067215.1 Oscillospiraceae bacterium
GCTAACGGCGCTCTTGAAGCTGAAGGCAACCTTGCACCTGCAGAATTTGTTCTTTCCGACCTTATGGTTGAAGCAGGCAAATAATATTATATCCTGTACATTTTCGGGCTAAACATTTTAGGGAAGGTGGGTACACCGCCTTCCCGATTTATTAAGCATATGTTAAGGAGATAATCTTATGAATAAAAATAAAAAAGGGGATATTATCAGCCGTATCCCAGCATGGACCTGGACCGTGCTTTCACTGCTTGCAGCAGTGCTGGTATGGAGCCTGCTTTCCAAAGGTGAAGTTACAGGCCGTGCATTCCCACCTTTGCTTGAAGTTTTTGGCTCATACACAAAAATGGCAGTTGACCGTGGCGTGTTCTGGAGCGATATTGCAAGCTCTCTGATTTCCTCAATTGCCGGTTTTGCACTGGGCTTCCTTTTTGGTGTGCCTGTTGCTTTCCTTATGGCATGGTACCGCCCTGTGCGCAACATCGTTGAACCTTGGATTCAGTTTATCCGCAATATCCCACCACTCGCTTACGTACCACTGGTTGTTATCGCAGTTGGTGTTGGACGTACACCACAGATTATCGTTATCTGTATCGCAACATTCCTGACAATTTCCATCACAGTATTCCAGGGTGTTATCAACGTTGACGAAACACTTATCAAAGCTGCACGCGTTCTTGGTGCAAACGACAGTGTTCTGTTTACAAAAGTTATTTTCCCGGCAACAACTCCATTTATCATCACATCTATCCGTCTTGGTATTTCTGTTGCTCTTACAACATTGATTGCTGCTGAATCAACAGGTGCAAGTGCCGGTCTTGGTATGCGTATCCGCGCACTTAGCTCCACATTTGAAACACAGCCTATGATGCTTTACATCATCGTTGTTGGTGTTATCGGTATGCTTGCTGAGAAAATTTTGAAATTCTTTGAAAGGAGACTGACATCATGGCAGGAGAAGAGAGAAATTTAGTGCCTAAAGTTCAGATTAAGGCTGTTGAAAAAATCTACGAAGGCCGCAATGGTAAAACTGTTGCTCTGAACGGTGTAAACCTGGATATCTATGATAACGAATTCATCTGCGTTGTTGGTCCTTCCGGTTGTGGTAAATCCACTCTGCTTAATATCATTGCAGGCTTGCACGAAGCTTCTTCCGGTGAAGTTCTTGTAGACGGCGTTAAAGTTGAAGGCACAGGTGTTGACCGTGGTGTTGTTTTTCAGCAGTATGCTTTGTTCCCATGGCTCACTGTTAAGAAAAATGTAATGTTTGGCCTTAAACTTAAAAAAGACCTTACAGATGAACAGCGCGAAGAAATTGCAATGAAATACATAAAAATAGTTGGTCTTGAAAAGTTTGTGGATGCATATCCAAAAGAACTTTCAGGCGGTATGAAACAGCGTGTGGCAATTGCACGTGCATATGCTGTTAACCCAAGCCTGCTTCTTATGGACGAACCATTTGGTGCTCTTGATGCACAGACACGTACACAGCTTCAGACAGAACTTCTCAAAACATGGGAAGAAGAAAAGAAAACATGTTTCTTTATCACTCATGACGTAGAAGAAGCTATTCTTCTGGCTACAAAAGTAATTGTTATGTCTGCACGTCCGGGCCGCATCAAAGAAATTATCGACATTGATATTCCTTACCCACGTGGACAGGAATCAAAAATGCTTCCTCGCTTCACAGAACTTAAAAACTATATCTGGAATATGGTTTACAAAGAATATCTTGAAGTTCAGAAATAATCAGACTGATAATTATTCAAAAGTCATACTGCTCACTGTGAGTGGTATGACTTTTTTGTTGTGCATTATTTGTATTGAAACATCAGGATAAGCTTATGGCAGATTATGAGGCGTTATTTATTTTTCACTTGATAATGTCGGTTATATAAACTAAAATATATATGTATATATTTGAAAATATGGGAGATATCCGGTGAAAAAACAAAAAAGTTTAAAGAATATATTGTTTGTTTCTGTAGTTGTACTTGCAGTTGCCATTATAGCTTTATTTGTGATTATGGGTACAGACAAAAAGATTGATATTGGTACTGACCGACAGTTTATGTGGAACAGCGGCATTATCGATGAAGAAAAAACAACTGCACAGCTGACACAGTTTTCCCCTGTAAAGCAGGATATTGTTTTTACTGTTGATAAAGATTGGGAAGGCACTGTTGCTGACAGTTTTAATATTGTTGCTGATGATGACGGGTACAGAATGTATTATGCCACATACAGTTCAAAAGATGATGTGAAAATCTGCTATGCACACAGCAAGGACGGTATCAGCTGGGAAAAACCGGATGTAAACCTTGTTGTAAATAACGGCAGTGCAGCAAACAACATTCTGCTTAACGGCACACAGGGAATTACAAACGGTTTCTTTGTTTTTAAGGATACAAATGAAAATACAGAAACAGGAGAAAAATATAAAGCAGTAGCTGTTAAAAATGACAGCATTGTATGTTTTATTTCTCATGACGGTATTGTATGGCAGGAAAAGTCTGTGATGAGCAAAAACAATGTTTCTGATATAAACTCTGCTGCAACATTATCTTCTGTTTTCTGGAGCAAAGAGCATCAGCGGTATTTCTGCTATTATGTAAAAACAAACGGAAACGATAAGTGTATTATGCTGACAACCTCTGAAAATTTTGAAAAATGGTCAAAACCGAAAGAGGTAACATACAACAGTAAAGCATTTTATGATATGCAGACAGCAAATGTTATGCCATATTACCGTGGGGAAGATATGTTTATAGGTTTGCCTCTGCGTGTAACTGCTGTGGATGATGCAGCACTGGACAATAACTTTGCAGACAATACAGTTAAAACAAGCACTATTACAGACACTGTTTTTGTTTCCTCAACCGACGGATACAAATTTGATATAACCGAAGAAGCCTGGCTTGCCCCAGGTGCACAGAATGGCAGCAACTGGATGTTTGGCGACAGTTTTGTTGCCAATGGCCTGGTTGAAACACCATCAATACATTCGCAGAACGGACAGGATAACGATTTGTCTGTGTATGTGGCAGAGAACATCTCATCAGGTGTCAATACAGACCTTGCAAGATACACTATGAGAATTGATGGCTTTGCAGGGTACAACGCACCGTTCAGCACCAGAAAGGTTGTAACAAAACCGCTGAAATTTGACGGCAGCAGAATGACCGTTAACTTCCGAACCTCAACAAACGGATATGTTTTTGTAAGATTTCTGGATAAAAACGGAAAACCTTTTGAAGAAATTGAATACACTAAAGAAGACGGCACACAGTATTCTGTGCCGAAATATACATCCTATAAACTTATAGGAGACAGGGTGGACCGTGAAATCGTATTTAACGGGGATATTGCAGAACTTGCAGGGGAGACTGTTGTTATTGAATTTTACCTCAGCGATGCTGATGTGTTCTCCTTTAAGTTTGACGATGAGAAATATCACACGGAAGGTGAGTGGCTGCCTGAAGAAATTGAAATCCGTGAATATGAAGATTTCAGATATGAAAATACAGATGAGATAATTGATATCGGCAGTGAAAGGCAGCTGTTCTGGGACAACTATATAGTAGATGAAACAAAAACAGATGCCAGAATTGTTAAGCGTTCACCGGAACGTAAGGAGGAAATTTTCAAAACAGACCTGCCTTGGGAAGGTGACAACTGCGACTTTTATGTAATAATGGACGATGTGGACAGCGAAGGCAAGGCGTATCACCGCATGTATTATCTTGGCTGGGACAGCTCTGATTTTACAGATATCAGGGTGTGTTATGCATACAGTTATGACGGCAGTAACTGGGTTAAACCTAACCTTGGCCTGCACAGCTATACCGATAAAAACACAGGTATAACCCATACGCAGACAAATATTGTACTTTATACCGAAGAAGACACATTCGACAACTTTTTTGTTATGAAGGATACCCGCGAAGGTGTGCCTGACAGTCAGCGTTACAAGGCAATCTGTCAGGGCAGCTACGATCAGCTGGGGTACCCAAGCTATGGCTTGTGGGCATGGGTTTCACCTGATGGATTACACTGGAAAAAGACTCACAGGGTTTTACCGCAGGCAGATAACTGGTTTGGTTCATTTGACTCGGTCAACACACTGGTGTGGGACGAATTTACACAGAAATTCTTTACCTATTTCCGTGTAAGGGAAAACCAGGAGTATAACGGAACAGAATTTATCGACTTCAGAAAAATATATGGTGCAACCGGAAATGAATTTGAACCGTTTGATACGGAGACTGTATTTGCCCTGAATTTTGGCGAAAATGCTCCTCTGTTTGAAATGTACACAAACAATATTACCAAATATTACCGTGCACCACAGATGTTTATAGGTTTCCCTACACGCTTCAGCCGAAACTTTGTATGGCAGAAAAACTATGAATATCTGACCGACCCTGTTGCAAGACTGGAAAAATTCAACGAAGGTCAGCTTACGCGCACATTGTCAATGACCGATAATATGTTTATGACCTCTAGAGATGGCTACACATGGAACAGGCAGAATGAAGCGTTTATTACACCGGGGCCGGAATATCAGGCAAACTGGATATACGGCAACTGTTACCCTGCATACGGCCTTGTGGAAACTGCCGGGGACAGTCCTGATGAAGACAAGCAGCTTTCAACATATCTGTTTGAGGGCAAATTCTATAAAGAACCGTCGGTACTTTACAGATATGTGCTTCGACTTGATGGTTTCAGATCCTATAAAGGGGATATGTCAACACAGAAAGTTACAACAAAACAGCTTACCTTTGACGGCTCGGAAATGTATGTAAACTTTAAAACATCTGCGGCAGGAAATGTAAAAATAAACATTCTTGACGAAAACGGAAAGAAGATTGAAGGGTACAGTTCGGCAGTTCTTATCGGCGATAATACCGACAGAAAGGTAGTTTTTGAAAAGGACCTGTCGTTGCTTAACGGCAGAAATGTTGCGGTTGAATTTGTTCTTACCGATGCAGAAATCTATTCCTTTGTGTTTCAGTAAATAATAGTGATAAAAAATATCCACCAACCCGATTTACAGCGGTCTGGTGGATATTTTTGTTTTCTTATGAATGGATTTTTATTGTGACGTAGTGTTTATATAATATTTTCCGTCAAAAATGTACAGATTTACAGTTCTGTTACAAGTTTGCCGCACATGTGTTCAGGCACAAGCTTCAAAAGCAATGTTCTGTGCAGGCTTGCTTCGATTTCCTTTTGGGCATAGCCTTCGCCACAAGGAAATTTGTCACAGAGGCGTGTGGCAATATCGATAATCTGTTCCTTATCATCAATTATTTCAATTTTACCGAAAACGATTACGCTTTTTACATTATAATGCCATTCGCCTTCATTGATATAGCCCTGGTCATAGCAGCAGAAAGAAACTTTACTGTTTTTCTGCAGGCTTTCAAGGCGGTGACCTATGTTGCCGCAATGAAAGTATATATTTCCGTCATTTTCATCGTAAAAATGGTTCATAGGCATACCGTACGGATAATCGTTGTCACCGATAACAGACAATACACCGCGTGTTTCACTTTTAAGCACCTGTATACAGTCTTCTGCAGGCAGCTGCTTGTTTTTCCTTACCAATTCTCTGAACATATAATAATCCCTCGTATATATTTTGATATATGTATTATAACATAATAAAAAACCCGGGGAAAGCCCGGGTTTTTTGCTGTTAATCGTTTTCGTTAAGCCATTCCAGCATCATTTTAACATATCTTTCGTTGTCTTCCACAAAACAGGTATGGCGGCAGCCAACAAACAGTTCCCAACGGGAGTTTGGAATTTCATCATACATTGTTTTTGCAACAAGCGGTGTGCAGATATCATCTGTGCCGCTTACAACAAGGCAAGGAACCTTGATATCCTTGAGTGTATGTGTGTATTCAAAATCTTTCAGTGTGCCGGATGGTGTGTATTCATTTGGTCCCCAGCCTACAAGATAAGCTTCTCTGCCGCTCTTTTTAGGTCTTGTAAGGCATTCAGGTGCATCAGGACCGGGTTTGCCTGCAATATGGCGTTCTGCAAAATGTCGGTCTGCTTCCAGATATTCAGGGCGGGTAAAGTCATTGTGTTCTTCTGCCCATTTAATGGCATCCTGGTCTTCCTGACTCATAAATTTAATGTTACGGTGCTGTTCTGCAGCCCACAGGCTTGAGGAACAGTGACCGCTGGAGATAATAAGGGATTTTACACCTTCAGGTTTTTTGTCTGCCATATAGGCAATTTCCAGCATACCGCCCCATGACTGACCAAGCAGATGCACTTCGTCAAGACCAAGATGTTCACGGATTGCAACAAGTTCTTCCTGCCATACTTCGTTGGTAAAAAGTTCAGGATGACCTTCGATGTAACTGTTGCCGCAGCCAATCTGGTCATAGCTTATAATCTGTCTGCCGTCTTCGGCAAGGCAGTCAAGAACTTCAAAATAGTTGTGTGTGGAACCTGGGCCACCGTGGAGACACAGCAAAGGTGCTTTGCCCGGAGTTGCCTCGCCTACAATGCGGTAATAGGTCTGAAAGCCTTTGAAAGGCATATATCCTTCAACAATTTTCATATTGGTTCTCCTTTGAACAGAGTGTGTAAAGAGATAATTGTGCAGCTGTCAAGCCGTACAGTTCATACTATACAGATAAATTGATATAAAGCAATCTGACAGAATTGCTTTGAGGCACAATGCTGTCAGATTGAAATTTGTGAGATTTGCGGGTGTTTAAATTTTGTACACCCAGTTTTCTTTTCTTGGTTTTGGTTCTTTTGGTTCACCTGCAGGGTAACCGATTACGCAGTTGCCAATGCCTTCCCATTCGCCTTCAACGCCAAGGGAAGCAAGGATAGCTTTGCCTTCTTCGCTGTCAAAAACCTGTTTTGCGCGGTGAATCCAGCAGCTGCCAACATCAAGGGAGTGTGCAGCAAGCATAAGATTGCCCATTACAAGGCTGCCGTCATAAACATATGTAGGCACGCTTTTGTCTGCAAGCACAACAAGAACAACAGGTGCGCCGTAGAATGGGTCGGTGTCAGCGCCCATAACTGCTGCATTAAGGCGGGAAAGTTTGTCCCTTGTTTCCTTGTCAGTTACAGCAATAATCATACCTGCCTGTGCACCTTTTCCGCTTGCAGCCCATTTGCCTGCTTCGCAGATCTGGTCGATAACTTCCATAGGCACCATGTCGCTTTTAAAGCTTTTTGTGCTGCGGCGGTCTTTTATGGCTTTAAGTACTTCATTCATAGATAAATCCTCCCTGAGAATACAATTTATTTACTGATTTAATTTTAGCACAAAGCAAAGGCGTATGCAATGCAGACAAGGCGTGGAATTATGAAAATATTTATATTAAAAAATATTGCCTGCAGCAATAAAAAGCAGCAATAAAACAATAATCAGCTGATAATAAAGCAAAATATGACCAGCAGTAAACAATAAAAGAATATCGGTGCTAAAAAATATAATGTATTATAAACTTAATAAGTGTGCAGAAAGGGGATTAACAATGTTTGTAAAAACCACCAACTCCATACGCTTTTGCAGGGAAGGCGAATGGCTTACTATAAGACCATGGGGCGAAAACGGCCTCAGAGTGCAGGCTGCAAGATGTGAAGATATACCAAAAGAAAACTGGGCACTTCTTGAAACAGAGGAGTTTATTGCCCGTGTGGAATATATAAATGCAACAGTTGACGGCAAAGAAATATGTGAAGCCGCAATTATCACCAACGGCAAAATAACTGCAACGGTAAACCGTTTCGGCAAGCTTACCATAACCAACGACAAAGGTGAGGTTATGCTTAAAGAGTACTGGCGTGATGATAAGGTAAGCAAAAAACAGTACGATTCTTCCCTTATGATATGGGGCAGAGAGCTGAAACCGATTGTTGACGGCGACTATTCCCTTACAGTACGCTTTGAACCGAATGATGAAAAAATTTATGGTATGGGCCAGTATCAGCAGGCAATCATGGACCTTAAAGGTTGTGATATGGAACTTGCCCACCGCAATTCCCAGGCTTCTGTGCCGTTTTATATTTCATCAAAAGGCTATGGTTTTTTGTGGAATAATCCTGCAATAGGCCGCGTTGTATTCGGCAAAAATATGACCACATGGAATGCCCGTTCCACCAAGTCAATGGACTATTGGGTAACCTGCGGTGACACTCCAAAGGAAATTGAACAGCAGTATGCAACGGTTACAGGCAAAACACCAATGATGCCGGATTATGCAATGGGCTTCTGGCAGTGCAAGCTGCGTTACCGCACCCAGGAGGAAATCCTGTCAGTTGCAAGAGAATATAAAAAACGTAATCTGCCGATAGATGTTATTGTTATCGACTACTTCCACTGGCCGTTTTTGGGGGATTTCCGCTTTGACGAAAAATACTGGCCGGACCCTGACAGTATGCTCAAAGAGTTTAAGGATATGGGCATTGAGCCGGTTATCTCCATCTGGCCTTTTGTGGAAGACAAGAGTGAAAACTATCCTGAAATGAACGAAAGAGGTTATCTTGTGCGCTCGGAAAAAGGCCTGCAGATAGCCTTGAGTCAGCGCGGACACAGTATGCCTTACGACACCACACACCCGGGTGCACGCCGCTTTGTGTGGGAAAAAGCAAAGAAAAACTATTACGATAAAGGCATAAAAATATTCTGGCTGGACGAAGCTGAACCGGAATATCAGGTGTATGACTTTGAAAACTACCGTTACTACCTCGGACCAAATACACAGGTGGGCAATATCTATCCAAACTGTTATGCCCAAGGGTTCTACGAAGGCAGAAGGGCAGAAGGAGAAACAGAAATATTAAACCTTATCCGCTGCGCCTGGGCAGGGGCACAAAAATACGGCACACTTGTGTGGTCGGGTGATATCCATTCCAGTTTTGAAAGCTTCAAACAGCAGATTTGCGCAGGTTTAAGCATGGCAATCAGCGGTATCCCTTGGTGGACAACCGATATCGGCGGTTTTTCGGGCGGTCATGTTGATGACCCTGAGTTCCACGAACTGCTGGTAAGATGGTTCCAGTACGGAACATTCTGCCCTGTAATGAGACTTCACGGCAACCGTCTGCCGTTTACTCCTGGTACAGACCTTATTGGTGGCGGCTGCTGCGGCACAGGTGCACCAAACGAAGTGTGGAGTTACGGGGAAGAGGTTTACAACCTGCTTAAGCCATATCTGTTTGTGCGTGAAGCCCTCAAACCTTATATCAAAGAAGTTATGACACAGGCACACGAAAAGGGTGACCCTGTAATGCGTCCGCTGTTCTATGAATATCCGCAGGATGAAAACTGCTGGAATGTTGAGGACAGCTATCTGTTTGGCGATAAAATTCTTGTCTGTCCTGTTACCGACTACAAACAGCGTAAAAGAAAAGTTTATCTGCCAGAAGGCGATGTGTGGACAGATGTGTGGACACAGCAGAAATATGACGGCGGTCAGTGGGTGACAGTGTCAGCGCCACTCAGTCAGATTCCGCTTTTCTGTAAAGATGGTTTTGACAGCACAGTAATTCTCAATGCAGCAAAAGAAAACGGACTTGAATAATTTATGTTTAAATTGATAATATAAGCCTGAGTTTATGCAGCAACAGGCAGAGATGCTGATATGCACAAAACAGCCCGCCAAAATTAATTTGGCGGGTTGTTTATATCTTGTTATCGGTGTGTCGATTGTTATGGCGTTTGATTATGCACAACTGTTATGCTATAATAATAATATATATGTTGTTTACCACAATATAAAACTGTTTTTATATGGAGGTTACGCAATGCTGCTGTTTTCAGTTATAACTATTCCTGTCGCATTTATTATGCTTGTTTTGGCTGTTATGATATATAAAGGCAAAACAGAACTTATCCATGACTATCATCAGACAAAGGTAACGGATAAAAAAGGATACGGAAAAGCAATGGGCAAAGCCCTTGCAGTTATGGCTGCAGGTATATTTTTAAGCGGCATTGTGGCACTTTTGGGTGAAACGGATGCAATTGCTCTGACGGCAACTGCGGTTCTGCTAGCAGCAATAATTGCAGGACTTGTGTACATTTATGTGGTACAGAAAAAGTATAATGGCGGAATGTTTGGCGACTGAGGCAAATGTAACAGTTTATTATAGATATATTCAAAACTATGTTATAAGCTGATGATTTATTATTCAGTACAGACAAGCGTATATAATCAGTATAAACAAAAAAGGACTTGGGAATTTCCCAAGTCCTTTTGCTATGTAACCGTATATTAGTGGCAGATAGCAGATTTTGTTTCTTTATCAAAGATGTGCAGTTTCTTTGTGTTGAAACCGATTTCGATTTCTGTATCTTCTTTGATATAGAGGTCAGGTGCTGCACGGCAGATAAGTTTTTTGCCGAAGCAGTCAAGGTAAACATAAGTTTCGCTGCCCATAAGTTCTGTAAGGTCAACGTTAGCTTTTGTTGTTGCACCTGCATAGTTTTCGAGTTCAGAAATTTTGATATCTTCAGGACGAACACCAAATACAACTGTTTTGCCGATGTAGTCTCTGAGGTTGGAGTTTTCAGCTTTTTCAGCAGGAACTTCAACTGTGTAGTTGCCTTCAACATCGATAACAAGTTTGCCGTCTTTTTCTACCAGTGTACCATCAGTGAAGTTCATCTGTGGAGCACCGATAAAGCCTGCAACAAACAGGTTTGTTGGGTAGTTGTAAAGGTTCTGTGGTGTATCTGTCTGCTGGATAACACCATCTTTCATAACAACAATTCTGTCACCCATTGTCATAGCTTCTGTCTGGTCATGTGTAACATAAATAAATGTTGTACCAAGTTTTTTGTGAAGCTTTGTAATTTCTGTTCTCATGGAGTTACGCAGTTTAGCGTCAAGGTTGGAAAGAGGTTCGTCCAAAAGGAAAACCTTAGGGTTTCTAACCATAGCACGACCAAGAGCAACACGCTGTCTCTGACCACCGGAAAGAGCTTTTGGTTTTCTTTCCAAAAGGTGTTCAATTTCAAGGATTTTTGCTGCTTCATGAACGCGTTTATCGATTTCGTCTTTTGGCATTTTTCTAAGCTGCAAGCCGAAAGCGATGTTTTTGTAAACTGTCATATGTGGATAGAGAGCATAGTTCTGGAAAACCATTGCGATGTCTCTGTCTTTTGGTTCAACTTCGTTGCAGAGTTTGTCGTCGATGATAAGTTCACCGCTTGTGATTTCTTCGAGACCTGCAATCATACGGAGTGTAGTTGATTTACCACAACCGGAAGGACCAACAAGGATAATAAATTCTTTATCTTCAATTTCCAGGTTAAAGTTTTTAACAGCCTGAACGTTGTCATTACCTGGATATTCTTTAACAATATTTCTTAAAGAAACTTTTGCCATTTGAAACCTCCTAAGTCATTTAGAAAAATTTTTT
>SVMW01000043.1 GCA_015067215.1 Oscillospiraceae bacterium
CTGCCAGCCAAGGCCATCGGACAGCCGGGTCGAATGCCGCAAACCGCGTAGAGGCGGTTGGCAACTTCTGTTGCCTTATTGATTGAGTTAAAAGCTAAAGTTTTATAAGTTGGTGACTATAAACCGGTGCCGTGGCGGCATAAAACTTGTGAAATGGTCAATAAGAGTAGTAAAAGTAATCTTTGCTATATAGACTCTGAACCCATTGAGATATTTGAGGATTTTTCTATACAAAAATTCATTCTATCGCAATTGCAAGTGGTACGCTGTATACGGTGTACCACTTTTTTGTTGCCACAAAACAAGGCTGAGGCGTTAAGAGGAGTATATATTATGAAAAAGATTATTGAACTTAAAAATATATCAAAATCCTTTGACGGGGATGTTGTTCTTGATAACATCAGTCTGGATATTTATGACAATGAGTTCTTAACTTTGCTTGGCCCTTCCGGTTGCGGCAAAACAACAACTTTGCGTATCATCAGCGGTTTTGTACAGCCGGATGAAGGTGAAGTTGTATTTATGGGTGAAGATATTACAGATATTCCTCCGCATAAAAGAAATGTAAACACAGTTTTTCAGAGATATGCATTGTTCCCACATCTCAATGTGTTTGAAAATATTGCTTTCCCTCTCAGAGAAAAGAAAGTTCCTAAAGCAGAAATAGAAGAAAAAGTTAAAGAAATGCTTAAACTTGTTATGCTTACAGGTTTTGAAAAGCGTAATGTTACAAGCCTTTCAGGCGGTCAGCAGCAGCGTGTTGCAATTGCACGAGCTCTTATTAATCATCCTAAAGTTTTGCTTCTTGATGAACCTCTCAGTGCGCTTGACCTCAAACTGAGAAAGGACATGCAGCAGGAACTTAAAAAAATTCAGAAATCAACAGGTATCACATTTGTGTTTGTAACACATGACCAGGAAGAAGCTCTCAGTATGTCTGACACAATCGTTGTTATGAGCGAGGGTAAAATTCAGCAGATCGGCACACCTGTTGATATTTACAACGAACCGGAAAATGCTTTTGTTGCTGACTTTATCGGTGAAAGCAACATCATTGACGGCATAATGCTGGAAGACGGCAAAGCAAGATTTTCAGGCCATACATTTGACTGCCTTGACAGCGGCTTTGAAAAAAGAGAGCCTGTTGATATCGTAATCCGTCCTGAAGACGTTGATATCGTACCGGTGGAAAAAGGTATGCTGGAAGGCGTGGTTACATCTGTTACATTTATGGGTGTCCATTACGAAATCATCGTTGACGTTAAAGGCTTCAAGTGGATGATTCAGACTACAGACTTTGTAGATGTTGATGAACACATCGGTATTTATCTTGAACCTGATGCAATTCACGTTATGAAAAAATCCAAATACTCAGGTATGTTTGGTGACTATTCTTCCTTCTCTGATGAAATGGATGAGCTTTCCAATGCAGGAGGCGATGAAGAATAATGAAAAAAAGCCTTACAAAAGGCAACAGCACAACAAGAATGCTGCTGACACCATATTCAATATGGGCAGTAATATTTATAATTGTTCCGCTGTTGTTTATTGCATACTATGCATTTACAGATAACAATTTCAATTTTACACTTGAAAATATTGCAAGATTCTTTACAGCTACAAATGAAATGACAGCTGATGACGGCACAGTCAGGGAGGTTCGTACCTATCTTCTCATCTTTGGCCGTTCGCTGAAACTTGCAATTATTTCCACAGCAATCTGTCTGCTTATGGGGTATCCGCTTGCTTACATTATGGCAAGGGCAGAGGAGAGAAAACAGAGAATGATGATGACTCTCATCATGATTCCTATGTGGATGAACTTTCTTATCCGTACCTATGCCTGGATGACAATCCTGCAGGATACAGGTATCTTCAATGGCATACTTGATATGCTTGGTTTACCTGTTGTTCATATTATAGGTACAGAAGCGGCTGTTATTATCGGTATGGTTTACGACTATTTCCCATACATGGTGCTTCCTATTTACTCCATTATGGCAAAAATGGATATCCGCCTTATCGAAGCAGCCCACGACCTTGGATGCAACAGCATTTCAACCTTGCGCCGTGTAATTTTCCCGCTCAGCCTTCCTGGTGTTATGAGTGGCATAACAATGGTGCTGATTCCATCAATCAGTACGTTCTACATTTCACAGAAACTCGGTAACGGCAAGTTCTTCCTTATCGGTGACGCTATCGAAGGTCAGTATGTGGCAAACAACCTGCATTTTGCAGCGGCAATAGCATTTATCCTTATGATAATTCTGCTGGTATGTATGGGTGTTGCAAACTACTTTACCTCAAAACGTGTGTATGGAGGTAAATAGATATGAAAAAGAATGCATCTAAAATCTATACAGCCATTATATTCATATTCCTGTTTGCTCCAATAGCAATTTTGTTGGTATTTTCTTTTAATGACGGCAAAAGCCTTTCTGTTTTCAGTGGCTTTTCACTGAGATGGTATAAAGAACTGCTGAACGACCGTAATACACTTGAAGCACTTAAAAACTCACTTGTGCTTGCATTTTCTGCAACAGCAATTTCTGCTGTGCTTGGCACTGCGGCGTCTGTGGGCATCAACAAACTGCGCAGCAAGTGGTACAGAACAGCAATTGATACAGTTACAAACATTCCAATGACCAACCCGGATATCATCACAGGTATTTCATTGATGCTTATGTTTGTGTTTGTGGGCAGACTGTTCGGGGCTTCCACAAGCCTTAACTTTATGACTATGCTTATTGCCCACGTTACATTCTGTCTGCCGTATGTTATTCTGCAGGTATTGCCGAAACTGCAACAGATGGATAAATCCTTGCCGGAAGCAGCTATGGACCTTGGGTGTCCGCCTTTGCGTGCGTTCTTCAAGGTTGAACTGCCGGAAATTATGCCTGGTATCATTACAGGTGCAATCATGGCATTTACAATGTCACTTGACGACTTTGTAATCAGTTATTTTACAGCAGGTAACGGTTTCCAGACATTGCCAATCCGCATCTATGGTATGACCAAAAAGACAGTTACACCAAAAATGTACGCTCTGGCAACGATCATTTTCTTTGTAACACTCAGCCTTCTGCTTATCAACAATATTGTTGATAACGAAGACAGCCGTAAACTTGCTGAAGCCAAAAAGGCGGCAAAAGGCGAAAAGCCAGACGGAGATTATAATCCTAACAAACGCAATGCAGCGCTTGCACTTGCAGCAGTTATCGTTATTGTGCTCAGTGTTGGTGCATTCAAAGGTTCTTCAGGTGCTTTGGAACTCAATGTTTACAACTGGGGCGAATATATTTCCGATGGCAGCGAAGGCAGTTTTGATACAATCAAAGAGTTTGAAATCTGGTACGAAGAGACTTATGGAGAAAAGGTTGTGGTCAACTATGACACCTTTGCTTCCAACGAAGACATGTACAATAAGATTTCAGGCGGCGCAGTAAGTTATGATGTTATCATTCCTTCTGACTATATGATTGCCCGTATGGCAGATGAAGGTCTGCTGCAGCCACTGGATTTTGAAAATATCCCTAATTACAGCAATATTGACAATACATTCCGTGGCCTTTATTATGACCCTGAAAATAAATACACAGTGCCTTACACCTATGGTATTGTTGGTGTTATTTATGATGCAAATGTGGTTGACAAAGCGGATACAGGCAGTTGGGAACTGCTGTGGAACGAAAAATATTCCAACAAGATTGTTCAGTTCAACAACTCCCGTGACGCCTTCGGTACAGCTATGTACAGGCTTGGTATCGATGTAAACACAAAAGATACTGCTTTGTGGGATACTGCACATGCGGAACTTATGAAACAGCGCCCATTGATTTACAGCTTTGTAATGGATGAAATTTTTAATATAATGCAGTCAGGCGAAGCTTCAATTGGTGCATATTATGCAGGCGACTACTTTACAATGATGGAAGACCAGGCAGATAATGTTGACCTGCAGTTCTATTACCCTGAACATACAAATATGTTTATTGATGCAATGTGTATTCCAAGTTGTGCACAGAACAAGGAACTTGCAGAAATATTCATCAATTATATGCTCAGTGAAGAACCTGCAATTGCAAATGCAGAGTACACATACTATGCTTCACCTAACAAGCTGGTATATGAAAACGAAACATATATTGAAGATATGGGTGAAGATGTTGTTGAAATTCTTTATCCTGAAATTGACAACTTTGCAAAAGAATATAACCAGTATGCATACCGCACACTTGACAGGGAAATGCTGGATTATATGAACAATCTGTGGGAAACAGTAAAAATCAATTAATAAACCAAAAAAGAGCAGGAATTTCTTGCTCTTTTTTATTGCTTGTAATATCATTGTTATAATAAATACTAAGTTATAAAGGAATAATAAATGACATCAGGTTTGTACATCCACGTTCCGTTTTGTGTAAAAAAATGCAACTACTGCGATTTTTACTCGATAGGCGGTAAAAATACAGTAGCTGATGAGTATATTACTGCTGTAAAAAACGAAATAAAAAAATATGATAATGTGCAGTGGAAAACTGTTTACTTTGGCGGCGGTACACCAAGTCTGCTCACTCCACAACAGGTTACAGATATTCTGAGGGAATTGGATATTGTTCCTGATGCTGAAATTACCCTTGAAGCCAATCCCGAAACCGTTACACTGGAAAAACTGCAGGGTTACCGCAAGGCAGGCGTAAACCGCATTTCCTTTGGTGTGCAGACAGCAAAACAGCAAAGCCTAGAAACATTGGGGCGCATACACTCCAACCAAAAGGTGACCGAAGCGTTTGAAAATGCAAAAAAAGCGGGATTTGACAACATCAGCGGAGATGTAATGCTTGGCCTGCCCGAGTATACCAACAAAGAGCTTGATGATACAGTGGAACTTCTGTCTGAACTTGGCGCGACCCATATTTCTGCATATATGCTCAAGATAGAACAGGGAACCCCATTTGCAAAAAATGTTCCGCAAAATCTGCCCGATGAAGATAAAATGAGCGATTTTTATCTTTACGCCTGCGAAAAAATTGAAAGTATGGGATATAAACAGTACGAAATTTCCAACTTTGCAAAGGATGGCTGCCAGTCACAGCACAACAATATCTACTGGAAGCTGGAAAATTATGTCGGCATAGGTCCGTCTGCTCACAGCTGTTTTGACGGCAAGCGTTTTTATTATCCGAGAGATATAAAACAGTTTATTGAAAATCCGCAGACGATACCTGATGGAGAAGTTGACATTGATGAATATATTATGTTGTCTCTGCGTCTCAAAAGCGGCTTAAATCTTGCAGAATTAGGGGATAAATGGCACAAAGAACTTACACCATTGCAGCTAAAAAAGCTGGAAATGCTTGAAAAACAAGGATTTATAACATTTGAAAACAACACAGTTTCCCTTACTCCAAAAGGATTCCTGATGGAAAATGCAATCGCCTGTGAAATCATGATGTGACAGGAGAAATAATGATAAAATTTATAACAGATAAAGGGCTGAAAGCATAAAAGAACATCGTATGAGATGTAATATGACACAGGAGTTTGTGGCAGAAAAGCTGGGGGTAAGCCGTCAGGCAGTGTCCAAATGGGAAAGCGGAAAATCTGACCCAAGCACAGCCAATCTTATTGCCCTTGCAAAGCTGTATGGAATATCGGTGGAAGAACTGATTAAAAATATTCAATAACAAAATTAACCCGTCAGAGTTGTTCTCTGACGGGTTAACTGTTTATATATTTAAAACTTCTTTGATTTTTGCAGCCAGTTTTGGCTGTATGGCGGAATAAGTCCATGTATCAGGTTCCTGTGGCGGTTCATCAAAAAATTCAATCTCTTCAATTTCAAGCTGCGGTAATGGCCCAAATTCAAAAATTTCAGCAAAATACAGCATACCAAAAGTTTCTGCCTGTTCATCAACTACAGAATAAACACAAATAGGGGATAAATTGTATTTTACTGCTCCTGTTTCTTCCCACAGTTCACGTTTGGCACAGTCCAATATAGCTTCATCTGGTTCTCTGTGTCCGCCTGGCCATTCGTATGTATTGCGGTTTTTATGTCTGCATAAAACCCATTTGCCGTTATGCCGGGAAACCATAACAGAAAATTTCAGCAAACTGTCTTCCACGCTGTCATAAAAATTTACTGTTAACATAACAAACCTCAAAAAATAATCTGCTAAAATATCAATGGACTATCTGTACTGATAGTCCATCGTTATTGTTATTAAAATATAAAATACCGATTACCACTTGGTTTTTGTTTCAACAACTTTACCTGCAATGTAAACATTGTTCAGGTCTTCACCGCTGATGATTTTTGGTTCGTAATCAGGGTTGAAAGGTGATAGAATAATAGTGTTGCCGCGGCGGCTGAATTTTTTCAGTGTACCCTCATTATCACCGTAAACAATAACACCAAGGTCGCCGTCGTTGAGTGTAGGCTGTTTGTGTACAAGAGCAAGGTCGCCGTCTTTGATGCGGGGCTCCATGCTGTCACCACGGACGATGAGATAAAAATATTCCTCAGGGTTTCTCACATTGGCGTATTCATAACCATAGTCATCGTTGTATGCCAAGGCATTATAACCTGCACGTACAGTACCGATGACAGGAATGCCAAAGCCTTCGTCTTCGTATTCCACTTCAAAAGGGAATACATCAGCAATGGAAGGAGCTTCTCTGCCTAAAAGAAAGTCAACACTTGTCTGGAAAATTTCAGCAAGCTTTGAAAGCGTATCAGTATCAGGCGTACTTTTGCCTGTTTCCCATTTGCCTATAGCCTGCTGGGTAACCTTTAACTGCTTTGCAAGTTCTGCCTGACTCATTTTATTGTCTTTTCTCAATTTTTTAATCTGCTGGCCGAACATACATTCACCACCTGTAGTTGTTATTTTACATATATTATACAACATAAAATCAGGTTTGTAAACAACTAAAAGTAGTAATTTTAAAAAAAATACAACTAAAAGTATTGACAACAACTGTTGGTTGTGATATTATTTAGACAAAGGAACAACTAACGGTTGTAAAGTTGTTAAAGGTGAACGGTATGAAAAAACAGAGTAAAATTACAATAGCAAACGGAATGACAGTTCTTGCAGCATTTGCTACATTTATGTGTCTTTTTGCAATCAATGGTATCACATTGCAGACAGTTATTGCTGTAACAGCAGCTTGTGGTTGTGCTTATCTTACAACTTGTTTTTTCAAGGTTGAAAATATCCTCAGAAAACAGAGAGCAGCTCAGATAAAAGCAAAACGTCAGAGACAGGCAAAACAGCAGTTTAAGGTTGTGTGCAAATCAGATATACAGGCAGCATAAATTGTGTTTGTGCAGTATAATGTAACAAGATAAAATATTTTATAATATCAAAGTAAAGTGTGATATATATTGTACTTGTTAATATTGAATGTAAAGACAAATAACTTTATAAAGCGGATGATTGGTAACAGTCATTCGCTTTATTGTGTTTATGCACAAAAATGCGCCTGAATGTTTAGTGAAATTGTTGTGATTTATACTTGATTTTGTGCGAAAACAGGCGTATACTGATAAGCCGAAAATGATAAAACAATATAATTACAGACAATTGATTATGTTGATAAATAAATTATTCAAGAGGTATATTATGAGCAATATTTTATTAAACGTATCTATTGCGCTGCTGGCCGGTTTGCTTATGACTAGGGTGTTTTCAAAACTTAAGCTTCCGGACGTAACAGCTTATCTTATTGCAGGTGTACTTATCGGTCCTTACTGCATTGGTGCTTTTGGCATTCAGGGGCTTGGTTTTACAACTATGCATGAAGTTGAAACACTTAACCTTATCTCCAAGGTAGCACTCGGTTTTATTGCGTTTTCAATCGGTAACGAATTCCGTCTTGATGACCTTAAAAAAATCGGCAAACAGGCTTTTGCAATTGGCATTTTTCAGGCTCTTGCAGCAACATTGTGCGTAGACCTTGCATTGCTTGCTATGCATTTTATTATGCCGGACAAACTCACTTTGCCACAGGTTATTGTACTTGGTGCAATTGCAACAGCAACAGCACCGGCTGCAACACTTATGGTAGTAAGACAGTACAAGGCAAAAGGTCCTCTTACAGATCTTCTTCTTCCAATCGTTGCACTTGACGACGCAGTTGGTCTCATTGTTTTTGCTGTAAGCTTTGGTATAGCAAAAACTCTTGTAAGCGGCACAGTTGATTTTGTATCAATTTTAATAAATCCTTTGGTGGAAATTGCTATGTCGCTTTTGCTTGGTGCGGTTATGGGATGGGTTCTTACACAGCTGGAAAAACTGTTCCACTCCAACACTAACCGTCTCAATATGACAATTGCATTTGTGTTCCTTACAGTTTCACTTTCAATGATCAGCTTCTCTGTTGGTCCTGTACATGTAGGTTTTTCATCCCTGCTTGTATGTATGATGCTTGGCACAGTGTTCTGTAATACCTGTGATTTGTCAGAAGACCTTATGGAAGCAGCAGACAAATGGACTTCACCGCTTTTTGCATTGTTCTTTGTAATCAGTGGTGCTGAACTTGAACTCAACGTATTTACCGACTGGGCAATTGTTGTAATTGGTCTTGTTTACATCGTATTCCGTTGTGTTGGTAAATATACAGGTACATTTATCAGTGCAAAAGCAACAAAATGTGCACCACAGATATGCAAATATCTTGGCATAACACTTTTCCCACAGGCAGGCGTTGCACTTGGTATGTGTGCAACAGCAATGCAGTTGGGTGAACAGGGCAACCTTATCCGCAACATCACACTGTTTGCAGTTCTTATCTACGAAATTGTTGGTCCTCTCATGACAAGAGAAGCTCTTACAGCAGCAGGCGATATCAGACCAAAATCTGCAGATGTTATCAACCGTCGTGCAAATAAACTTGCAGCAGTTGGCTCTGATGAAGCAGCAGAAGCAGCAGCACTTGCAGCTGAAGAAGCAGCAAATCAGGCAAAAGAATGGGCTGAAATTGAAGCAAGAAAAGAAAACAGAGATAATAAGCGCAAATAATAATTGAATTAAAAAGAGCTGTACACGGAAAGCATCCGAAGTACAGCTCTTTTTTCATAAAAAAATATCCTGCACAATACTGCACAGGATATAAAAATATAATTAATCGTCGATTGATTCTTCACCTTTTTTTCTCAGATGGCAGAATTCAAGCCATCTTACAAGGCGTTCTCTTGGCAGGAAATAGTTAACCAGCAAAGCAACCACAACACCGATACCGGTGTCAAGTATACGGTTGAGAGAATATGATACATATGTTTCAACAGGAGTGTTGAAAAAAATAATGCTCAGAACAACGCTGCCCGGCTGAACTGCACCTGGCCATAAATTCTGGCTTACAAGAATCAGCACAACAACACCGATAAAAAATAGCAGAAGCATAAATGGTGTTGTTCTTCCGTCAGGATAAAAGATAATGTATATACGGAACAATGCCATAGCAATGAACCCGCCAAAAGCAGTACCGAACAGACGGTTGCCGCCGTGGAGCTTGCTGTTGTTCATATCATAACCCATTCCGAAAACTGCACCGATGCAGGCGAAAGTAGGGTTGCGGCCAAAAGGCAGATACAACAGTGCACAAAGTGTTGCCGTAAGCGCAGTTTTTACATTGCGCATACCTATATGAAGATTTGGATGTGTAAGAGTGTTTTTTAGTTTTTCCATAATCATGTTCCTTATTTTTTAATAGCAAGGAATATGATAGCACTAATCGCAATTATAAACAATGCAATTTTTAAACAAAAATTTTCAGCTTTTGATAATTGAATTTATAAAATTGACATATAAAATACATTACATATTTATATAAGCTGTTTTACTTGAAATAAAAAAATATAAAATGTATAATATCTTGTAAGTAAATTATATCAGGAGCATATAAGTATGAAAACAAAAGAAACAATCAAAGAATGGATTCTCATCACAATCGCAACTGTAATTGTCGGTATTGCGGTGTTCTTTTTTCTTGTGCCAAGTAAACTTTCAATCGGCAGTATTTCCGGCCTTGCAATAGTTCTGAGCAACTTTATTCCGCTTACAATTTCACAGTTAACAATGATACTTAACGTAGCATTGCTTATTATCAGTTTTTTGTTGGTTGGTAAGGATTTTGGTATTAAGACAGTATATACATCAATTCTGCTTCCTGTTGTAATTGGCGTTTTTGAAGTGATTTTTCCAAACAATCAGTCTCTGACAGGCGACCAGGCAATCGATGGCATCGGTTACTGTCTTGTTGTAAGCATTGGTCTTTCAATGCTGTTTACCCGCAATGCTTCTTCAGGTGGTCTTGATATCATAGCAAAGCTGATGAACAAGTTTTTGCGTATGGACCTGGGCAAAGCAATGGGTATGTCGGGTATGGCCGTTGCATTGTCTTCTGCACTTGTTTCTGATACCAAAACAGTTGTACTCAGTGTAATGGGTACATATTTCAGTGGTATTGTGCTTGACTATTTTATATTTGGTTCCACAGAGAAAAAGAGAGTATGCATTATTTCAAAAAAACACCGTGAAATTCTGGACTACCTGCTTTACGAAATCGGCAGTGGTGCCACTCAGTATCACGCATACGGCACATATACAGATAATATGTACTGGGAGATAGTAACCATTGTTGATAAAACCGAATATCTGCAGCTTATCAACTATGTCACAAAAGCTGATCCAGACGCATTTATGACAATTTATTCAGTTAACGAAATGATGTACAAACCAAAACCAAAACCGGAAAAGAGAATATAATAATAAATAACGTAATATATGATACAAATTAAAAGGCAGGTCGCAAGACCTGCCTTTTGTTTTGAATGAGGAGATAATATATTCAGGGGAAAACTAAATAAATTAAAACAATCAGTCAAGTACAAGACTTGGTGCTGAATAAACTCTTGCAGCATATTCCTGGTCAAGCAGGTAGAGCCCTTTAGGGTCACTGCCAAACAGTTTGTATCTGCTTATCATTTTGTCAGCATTGTCTTCTTCTTCCATCTGTTCGTCAACAAACCAGTCAAGGAACTTCATTGCTCTGTAGTCCTTGTCAAGCTGTGCTTCGTGATAGATGTTGTTGATAAGGTCTGTTACATATCTTTCGTGCTCAGCTGCAATTTCCAGTGGAGCAAGCACGCTGTCAAACACCTTATCAGG
>SVMW01000044.1 GCA_015067215.1 Oscillospiraceae bacterium
GGACCAACAACGATAACGGAACGGCCGGAGTAGTCAACACGTTTACCGAGAAGGTTCTGACGGAAACGGCCCTGTTTACCTTTGAGCATATCAGAAAGGGATTTGAGAGGACGGTTGGATGTACCGCCTGTTACAGGACGGCCTTTTCTGCCGTTGTCGATAAGAGCATCAACTGCTTCCTGAAGCATACGTTTTTCGTTTCTTACGATAATGTCAGGAGCGGAGAGTTCCAGAAGTTTTTTAAGACGGTTGTTGCGGTTGATAACACGTCTGTAAAGGTCGTTAAGGTCGGAAGTAGCAAATCTGCCGCCGTCCAGCTGAACCATTGGTCTGATATCAGGTGGAATTACAGGAATAACTGTAAGAATCATCCATTCAGGACGGTTGCCTGAAAGACGGAAGCTTTCGCAAACTTCAAGACGTTTGTAGAGTTTAACTCTTTTCTGACCTGTAGCTGTTTCAAGTTCTTCTGTAAGTTCTTTGGAAAGCTGGTCAAGGTCAATTTTTTCAAGAAGTTCAAGGATTGCTTCAGCGCCCATAGAAGCTTTGAAAGCGTCTGCGCCGTAGCGTTCTACCATGTCATTGTATTCGTTTTCTGTCAGAAGCTGTTTGTCTTCAAGGGAAGTAAAGCCTTTGTCAGTTACGATATAGCTGGAGAAGTAGATAACCTTTTCAAGAGCTTTTGGTGTTACATCAAGGATAAGGCCGATTCTTGATGGAATTGCTTTAAAGTACCAAACGTGGCTAACAGGTGCAGCAAGTTCAATGTGACCCATTCTTTCACGTCTTACTTTGCTTCTTGTGGATTCAACACCACATTTGTCACAAATCTGGCCTTTGTGACGGTTTTTATTAAGTTTACCGCAGTTACATTCCCAGTCTTTTGTAGGTCCGAAGATTCTTTCGCAGAAAAGACCGTCTCTTTCTGGTTTAAGTGTACGGTAGTTTATAGTTTCCGGTTTTGTTACTTCACCGTGTGACCAGGCTCTGATCTGGTCAGGAGAAGCAAGACCGATTTTTATGGAATCAAAAGTGTTATGTGCCATAATTTTCAGCAAACTCCTTTTCGTAAATGTTAATCGGTTAATGTTAAACTTTGAAGATAAATAACTTTCAGTATTTTTCTGTCTGCCCGCCTGTACAGACAGGCAGACTGTATATAATACTTATTTATTAAAATTCGTCGGCTTCGTCATCTTCGCCTGCGAAGGATGCAAATTCATCCATCAGTGCGTTGATTTCAGATGTTTCAATGTCATCTGTCTGTGTGAAGCCTGATTCAAAGTCTTCATTCTGGCCAACCAACTCTGTTGCAATTTCACTTGCAAAATCACCGTCATCATCATAAGTCTGTTTGAGGTCGATTTCTGCACCGTCTTTGTCAAGCACACGGATGTCAAGACCAAGGGACTGCATTTCTTTGATAAGAACGCGGAAGGATTCCGGAATACCTGGTTTTGGAATTTCGTTGCCTTTAAAGATAGCTTCGTAAGTTTTTACACGGCCAACCATATCGTCGGACTTAACTGTAAGGATTTCCTGCAATGTGTATGCAGCACCGTAAGCTTCAAGAGCCCAAACTTCCATTTCACCAAATCTCTGGCCACCAAACTGAGCTTTACCACCCAGAGGCTGCTGAGTAACAAGTGAGTATGGACCAATGGAACGAGCGTGGATTTTATCATCAACCAAGTGGTGAAGTTTAAGGAAGTATTTGTAACCAACTGTTACAGGGTTATCAAATTTTTCACCTGTTCTGCCGTCGTAAAGTGTTACTTTACCTGTTTCAGGCAAGCCTGCTTCTTTGAGAGCTTCAAAGATATCAGTTTCTTTTGCGCCGTCAAATACAGGAGTCATAACTTTCCAGCCAAGAGCTTTTGCAGCATAACCAAGGTGAACTTCAAGAACCTGACCGATGTTCATACGTGAAGGAACACCCAGTGGGTTAAGAACAAGGTCAAGCGGTGTGCCGTCTTCAAGGAATGGCATATCTTCCTGTGGAAGAATTCTGGAAACAACACCTTTGTTACCGTGACGACCAGCCATTTTGTCACCAACAGAGATTTTACGTTTCTGAGCAATGTAAACACGAACAACTTTGATAACGCCCGGTTTGATTTCATCGCTGTTTTCGCTTGTAAATTCTCTTACGCCAACAATTGTGCCGTATTCGCCATGTGGAACTTTAAGGGATGTGTCTCTTACATCGCCGGCTTTTTCGCCGAAGATTGCACGGAGAAGTTTTTCTTCAGGTGAAAGTTCTGTTTCACCTTTTGGAGTTACCTTACCAACAAGGATATCGCCGCTGGATACTTCAGCACCAACACGGATGATACCGTTTGCATCGAGGTTTTTGAGAGCATCTTCACCAACGTTTGGAATTTCTCTTGTGATTTCTTCAGGTCCGAGTTTTGTTTCTCTTGCTTCGATTTCATATTCTTCAATATGGATTGAGGAGAATACGTCGCCGGAAACTACTCTTTCGTTAATGAGGATAGCGTCTTCGTAGTTGTAACCTTCCCATGTCATATAACCAACGAGAACGTTTTTACCGAGGGAGATTTCGCCCTGGTCTGTAGATGGGCCGTCAGCAATAACCTGACCTTTTTTGATGATTTCGCCTTCGTCTACAATTGGTCTCTGGTTGATACATGTGCCCTGGTTGGAGCGCATGAATTTGAGAAGTTCATATTCATCAGTTGTTGTTGCGTCAACACGAACAACAATTTTGTCTGCAGATACTTTTTCAACAACACCGTCGTTTTTGGCAATAACAACAACACCGGAGTCGTAACCTGCTTTATATTCCATACCTGTAGCAACAATTGGCTGCTGAGGTCTGAGAAGCGGAACAGCCTGGCGCTGCATGTTGGAACCCATCAGAGCACGGTTAGCGTCGTCGTTTTCAAGGAACGGAATCATTGATGTAGCAACAGAAACCAGCATTTTTGGAGAAACGTCCATAAAGTCTACTGATTCTCTTGGTGTTTCAAGGATAGCGTCACGGAAACGAGCGTTAACACGTGGACGAACAAAGCGGTTTTCTTCGTCAAGCGGTTCGTTAGCCTGTGCAACAATGTATCTGTCTTCAACGTCAGCTGTCATATAAACAACTTCGTCTGTAACACTGCCTGTTTCTTTGTCAACCTTGCGGTAAGGTGCTTCGATAAAGCCGTATTCGTTGATTCTTGCAAATGTTGCAAGATAGGAGATAAGACCGATGTTAGGACCTTCAGGAGTTTCGATAGGACACATTCTGCCGTAGTGAGAATAGTGAACGTCACGAACTTCAAAGCCTGCACGGTCACGGGAGAGACCGCCAGGACCCAGAGCGGAAAGACGACGTTTGTGTGTCAGTTCAGCAAGTGGGTTTGTCTGGTCCATGAACTGTGAAAGTGGGGATGAACCAAAGAATTCCTTGATGATTGCAACAACAGGTTTGATGTTGATAAGGCTTTCAGGAGTGATAAGGTCTCTTTCCTGCTGGTCCATTCTTTCTTTGATTGTTCTTTCCATACGGATGATACCTGTACGGAACTGACCCTGAAGAAGTTCGCCTACAGAACGGATACGACGGTTGCCAAGGTGGTCAATATCGTCATATTCGCCTACACCGTCAGCAAGGCAGAGCACATAGCTGATGGAAGCGAAGATATCGTCAAGTGTGATATTTTTAGGGATAAGTCTTTCTCTGTTTGCTTCAAGAAGTTCAACGAGAAGCTGGTGGTTATCGCCTGCTTCTTCCATGATTTCTTTAAGCACTGCAAAGCTTACTTTTTCGTTGATGCCGTATTCTTCAGCATTGAAACCAAGGATTGCTTCGTGGTCAACCATACCGTTGGAGATAACTTTAACCACTTTGTCACCGCTCATAACGTGTGCAACTGCAACACCGTTGTTTTCGATAACATAAGCAAGTTCTTCGCTGATTTTCTGGCCTTCTTCACAGAGGATTTCACCTGTAAGAGGGCTTACGATGTTTTCAGCTGCAATCTGGTTGATAAGTCTGTTTGCGATAGAAAGTTTTTTATTGAATTTATAACGGCCGAAACGGGACAGATCGTATCTTCTTGGGTCGAAGAACAGGTTGTTGATGTGTGTCTGGGAGTTTTCCACTGTTGGTGGTTCGCCCGGACGGAGTTTGCGGTAAGTTTCCAGCAAACCTTCTTCCTGGTTGGAAGTAACGTCTTTGCTCAGTGTTGCTTCAATGATTGGGTTTTCGCCAAACATTTCGCGGATCTGTGCATCTGTGCTTACGCCAAGTGCTCTTACAAAGCTTGTTACAGGAAGTTTTCTGTTTTTATCGATACGAACATAGAAAATGTCGTTTACGTCAGTTTCGTATTCAAGCCATGCACCACGGTTAGGGATGATTGTACCGGAGTACAGTTCCTTACCTGTTTTGTCATGGTCAAGTTTAAAATAAGCGCCAGGAGAACGGATGAGCTGTGAAACAATAACACGTTCAGCACCATTGATGATAAATGTGCCGCTTTCGGTCATTTTTGGGAAGTCACCCATGAATTTTTCTTGTTCTTTGATTTCGCCTGTTTCTTTGTTGAGAAGGCGGATTGTTACTCTGAGCGGTGAAGCGTATGTTACGTCACGTTCTTTACATTCTTTTACAGAGTATTTTGTTTTTTCGTCGATACGGTAGTCAACAAATTCGAGTGCCAGTGTACCTGTGTGGTCTTCAATAGCGCCTGTGTCTCTGAAAACTTCACGGATACCTTCTTCGATAAACCAGCGGTAAGAGTTTTTCTGAACTTCGATAAGGTTAGGCATTTCCAGAACTTCATCGATTTTTGCAAAGCTCATACGCTGTGTTTTGCCAAGCATGGTTGGTTTTACTTTCAGCATGTTTCGTAATTCTCCTTCATAAAATTGTTTTTGCTCTTTTGTTTTTGCGGTGCAAAACCCACTCCAAAAACAAAAGTGGCACGGGGCCTTGCGCTTTCAATAATAATAAAGGCAATGACAAAATTCTTCCTGCCGGCACAGAATTACTGCCTGCAAAAAGCTTTGCCAATCGTGTCTGCACATCAAAAAATTACCATCTGTAACCTTTTGTCATACAGTCAAACGACAAGATTCGGGCCAAAAAAGTGCACAGAATTACTGCACATTCAAAGCCGTAAAACTTTATGTTGCCAAAATTTTTGATCATTTTGTACAGATAACAGAATTTTCAGTCGTTTTTTTGTTGATTTTCACTATAAAATTTTGTAAAAATCTCAAAAAAAGCGTATTTAGCCATTATTGTACATTTTGAAATTATAACCCCGTCTTGTCAAAATGTCAATAGAAAAATGAAATGGTAAAAAATTTTTGCTTGACAAAGGGCAAAAAAACCAATATAGTATTTAGCCCTTTTTTAACAGTCCTGCTGATGCATTTTTTCTTATATCCGCCTCAGATGACCAAATTACAGCATTGTAATTGAAATTTTTTATTGTAAATTATTTCATTATATGTTACACTTATCGGGCTATTTAAATTTATATGTAACATATAAGGAGTATTTATGTGGTTCTTATTTACAATCTGCACCATTCTGATGTGGTCCGGCTCTGACCTTTTCAGCAAAATGGGCACACAGCCAAGCGACAAGCTCAGTCACTTCAAAATGCTTATGGCAGTCGGCTTTGTTATGGGTGTTCACGCTATCTGGCAGATAACTATAGGCGGCGTGGATTATCAGTGGTTTAACTTTATCGCATACCTGCCTGTCAGTGCAATGTACATCATTTCCATGATGTTCGGTTATATGGGGCTGAGATATATCGAACTTTCCATCTCCTCGCCTATCTGCAACTCCTCAGGCGCAATGGTGGCACTTATGTGTTTTGTGCTTTTAAAACAGACAATGCCGCCTCTGGCACTTGTTGCAGTTATTCTCATTTCTGCAGGCATCTTCCTTCTTGCTTTGTTTGAAAAAATGGATATGGACAAAGCAAAGAAACTTGCAGGAGAAGTTACAGACAAAAAATACGAACGCAGTGTGCTTGCAATTGTGTTCCCTGTTCTGTATCTTATCATTGACGCAATGGGCACATTCCTTGACGGTTTGTATTTTGACTTTGCAATGCCGGAAATTTTTTACACAGGCATTACAGAAGAAACTGTTGAAGTTGTGTGCAACATAAGCTATGAATTAACCTTTATGGTTGTTGGCATTGTTAGTGCAATTTATGTTTTGGGTGTTAAAAAGGACAAAATTACACTTAAAAACGACAAGTTCAAAGGTATCGCGGCAATTTTTGAAACAATCGGTCAGTTTACATATGTTTTCGCACTCAGCGGCAACGCAATTGTTGCAGCACCTGCAATCGGCAGCTATACAGTGTTCAGCGTTATATGGTCACACATTTTCCTCAAAGAAAAGCTGCAGAAAAAACAGTACTTTGTTATCGGCATGGTACTTATCGGTGTTATTCTGCTGGCAATACTGGATATGTAACAACTTTGCAGGTCATATTCTTCCTGCACGGTTATGATGAAAACAAAAGGGAGTTTTGCAACTCCCTTTTATTTTTTCAGATATTCTGCTATAATAAATTCACAAAAAACGCATACAAAAACGTGTCATGTAAAAAGGAACTCAATTTATCTGTTGAGTTCCTTTTTTTATTTGTCTCCGATGATTTTAAACAACATGCAGTCTGCACTGATGTAATCAACTCAGAAATCAGTATGCAAATTACAAATCGTAAAGTTCTGTAAATTTATCTTCAAGATATTTTACATAGTACATAGGGTCAAATTTGCCGCCGATTGCTTTTTCAAGCACTTCGGAAGAATTGTAAAGACTGCCGTACTGCCAGATTTTTTCTGTGTTCCATGCATTGATCGGTGCAAGGTTGCCTTCTTTGATGCATTTTTCAACATCAATTGTTTCTTTCATTTTGCTGATAACCTGTGCGCCGTAAGCAGAACCCAGAGCATAGCTTGGGAAGTAACCCATAAGGCCGCCGCCCCAGTGGCTGTCCTGAAGTACACCGTGTCTGTTGTCAGGCACATCAACGCCAAGGTATTCCTTGTAAAGACGGTTCCATTCTGCAGGAAGGTCTTTAACTGTGATTTCACCTGCAAACATGCGTTTTTCAAGTTCGTAACGAACCATAATATGCAAACAGTATGTAAGTTCGTCAGCTTCAATACGGATGCAGCCTGTTTCCACCTTGTTTACTGCACGGTAGAAATCTTCCGCTGTAACATCAGCCATTTCTTCAGGGAAAATTTCCTTAACTTTAGGGAAGATATATTTGATAAATTCACGGTTGCGGCCGATGTAGTTTTCATAGAAACGGGACTGGCCTTCGTGGATGGACATACCTGCGCCATCATCCAGCATTGTGTAAGCGTATTCGTCTTTTACGCCCATATCATACAGAGAGTGACCGCCTTCATGCAGCACGCTGAACATATTGCTTGCAAGGTTGTCAAGGTGATAGTGAGTTGTAAGACGGATGTCGTAGTGTGAACCAACTGTTGCTGTGTATGGGTGTTCTGTTTCGGCAATTATGCAGCGGTTTTTGTTGATGCCGATAACATCCATAAGGTAATCGCTGAGCTGCTGCTGTTTCCATTTTGGGAAATGACCTTTGATGCAGGAGTTGTCGATTTCAGGTTTTTCGTTGATTTTTTTAAGCAATGGCACAATGTGGCTGCGCAGTGTTGCAAAAAATTCGTCACATGTTTTTACATCAAGACCTTCTTCGCAGTTGCCAAGCCAGTAGTCGAAAGGTTCTTTTTCAGGTTCAATCCATTTTGCAATTTTGATTTTGTATTCAAACACTTTGCCCAGGATTTCTTCGAACATATCCCAGTCGTTCTTTTCTTTTGCTTCGTGCCATACAGCACCGGATTTCACCATTATCTTGCGCATTTCAAGATATTCGTCTGCAGGAATTTTCTTTGTGTTGCGGAAATCCTTGAGCATAAGGTAAACAATGCGTGCTTCTTCCTGTGTAAGTTCTTCCTTATGTGCATCAAGGAATTCAAGAAGTTCTTCTGTTTCCTTGCTTGTGGAAAGTTTATAACTTTCTTCACCAAGGATGGAAAGAGTTTTCTGTCTGTGTTCAGCAGAGTCTTTTGGTGCAATTGTTGTGCCGTCAACATAGAACAGACTGCTTGCGTGACCGTAAGCAATAAGTTTTGTCTGCAGCGCTGTAAGCGCAGCACGTGCTTCGTTCAATGTCATAGTGTGTTCCTCCGGTTTTATATAAATTTTTTTGTTATTCTGTTGTGCATCCCTGAGTGTTGCAAGCAGTTTTTCGCCATAGGCAGATGTGCCGCATATCTCAAAGGTCACATCGTCACTGTATGTGCTCAAAACGTCATACAACGCGTCAAGGTTAGCCCCGTAATAATCAGGGAAAGCAAGGTTTTCCTTTAAAAAACTGTGCAAAGTTTTTTTGTCGGAAGAAAGGTCAATCCTGATGCATTTCATAAATACTGTCCTTTCCTACTCAAAAACAATCTGCTGGTCCATTATGTATCCTTCTTCATATGAATACACCCACACAAAGCTTTCATAATGGTCAGCGGTGTAATAGATGTCATAGTCGTCGGTGCTGTAAACCAGCCTCTCCGCACCGCGGTAACCGCCTTCGTAGTTTATATCACATTCACGGTACTGTTCTCCTTCAGGCAACAGCCCTTCGCGGTTGCCGAAACGGTCTCCGCCAATGGACATTCCGTAAGCCACATCCCACAGGTTGCCTTTGCTGGAAACCCAGCCAAGTTTTTCTGCTTCTGCCTTGGTAATATAATTGGGCGGAAGTTCCTCCCATTCATACAGATATGCCGAAACAGAAATCAGGTCGTTGTATGCCTCGCCATAAATAACCACATCTTCATCAGTTTGCTGCACTGAAGATACGTCGGTCTGCGAAGAAGTATCAGTCTGTGATGATACATTGTTCTGTTGCTGCGGTGTTTTTGCCCTGCAGCCGCTTAAAAGGGTTATTGTTAAAACAAATGTTAATATGAGTGCTGCAAAACGTCTGTTCATACAGTTTCACACCTTTTTCGTTTTATTTTAGAAATACATGCTGTTTTCAGGGAATCTGTCTTCCATTGTAACACGCACACCCAGCTTTTTAAGGGTGGATATATCGCCTGTTCTCAGCATTACAGATGAGTGCAGGTCTGCCCCGCGCAGTTTCGGCAGCTGGTCCAGTGCCAGAGCTACTGTAGGGTTGGTTGTCATTGAAACGGTAAGTGCCAGCAGAACGTCGTCAAGTTTAAGTGCCGATGTACGGCTGCCCAGAACTTCCCTTTTAAGTTTAAGCATCGGAGCAAGTACCTCTGCAGGGATGAGTTTTACATCGTCAGGGATACCGCTGAGGTATTTGATTGCATTGATGGTGGCACTGCTTGTTGCTGACATAATATCACTTGCCCTGCCTGTGATGATTGTGCCGTCACAAAGCTCGTACGCAACACTGTTTGCGCCTGACATTTCGGCTTTTTCAAGAGCAGGTTTTACACAAGGGCGGTCCTGTGCTGCATTAAGCTGCATCTGACCGATGATATATTCCAGTTTTTCAACTGTTGTGTGGGCAATTTTGCCCATTTTGTAGTCACACAGTGCTGTGTAGTAACGTGCGATAACCTCCTGTGCGGAAGCGTAGCGTGCGGCTTCGTCATCAACGATGGCATAGCCAGCCATATTTACACCCATATCGGTTGGTGAGCGGTAGAAATTTTCGTCCCCTGTGATTTTTGTAAGGATTGTTTTTACAATAGGGAAAGCTTCAACATCACGGTTGTAGTTTACAGTGATTTCGTTGTAGGCTTCCATGTGGAACGGGTCGATCATATTTACATCCAGCAAGTCTGCTGTTGCAGCTTCGTATGCAAGGTTGACAGGATGCTTGAGAGGCAGATTCCAGATAGGGAAAGTTTCAAACTTTGCATAGCCTGCCATAACACCGCGCTTGTGTTCGTGGTAAACCTGCGACAGGCACACTGCCAGCTTGCCGCTGCCAGGACCCGGTGCTGTAACCACAACAAGCGGTTTTGTTGTCTGCACAAATTCGTTTTTGCCGTATCCTTCATCACTTACGATGCTGTTTACATCGGACGGATAGTTTGGGATAACATAATGCTTGTAGCTTTTTATGCCAAGATTGTCCAGCTTGCGCATAAAATTGTCGGCAGCTTTCTGGTGATTGTATTTGTTGATAACAATGCTGTTTACTTCAATGCCCATTGCCTTGAATTCGTCAATAAGGCGCAGTACATCCATATCGTAGCTGATGCCAAGGTCAGCACGCACCTTTGTTTTTTCGATATCATCGGCAGAAATGCAGAAAATGATTTCCGCCTGGTCCGCAAGGGACTGCAGCAGCTTGATTTTTGTGTCAGGCTTAAAACCCGGCAGCACACGGGACGCGTGGAAGTCGTCAAACAGTTTGCCGCCAAACTCAAGATAAAGCTTGCCGTCAAAGCGTTTTATTCTCTGCATAATTTCGTGGGTCTGCTTTTCAATATAGATATCATTGCTGAAAGCCTGTTTAAACATTTTTACACCTCGCCTGACCAATATTATTTATTTAAAACTAAAATATTTGTTGTCGCATGCAGGTCTGCATATTGCTGCAAACCAATACTAATATAGTATACCACCAAACCGTTTTGGATACAATTTTAAATTGTTTTTTTATCCCCAAAATAGTAAAAAAATATTTTTGTCAAATTTGGATAACTTATACAAAAATTTCACAAAGGTGAATTTTTGGTCAAAATCTATTGACAGCAAAGTATATACATAATAGAATTTGCTTAAAGACTTATATCATCAACAAAGGAGATTTTTTATTATGGCACGTTATGGTTGTATGATTTGCGGCTGGATTTATGACGAAGCTGAAGGCGACGAAGCTTTGGGCATTGCTCCGGGCACACCTTTTGAAGATTTACCGGAAGATTTCACCTGCCCTGACTGCGGTGTGGAAAAAGACCAGTTTGATCTTGTTGACT